>JAYSRE010000230.1:0-19656 GCA_043721235.1 Polaromonas sp.
AGGCCTGCAAGCCAAGATAGCCGACGCTATACGCGAAGTGACCAAGCTGCGGGGCGATGTGCAGCTGCTGGACATTGGCAGCCTGCCCAATGATGGCAAGGTGATTGAAGATGCGCGCAGCTACAAGTGAGTTACTATTTATTTAATAGCTAACTGTTTAGCATTTACTTGGGCAGTAAGGCTAAAGCGCTAAAAAAGCTTACTTAAGCGCAGCCATCTCATTTGCCCGAGGCACACCAGCCTCACGCACACGGTGCCCCGCCATCCGCGCACCCGCAGGGGCCGGGTACAAAGCCACCAAATGCTGCGGTACTGCTTTGGCTGCCACCACGTCAGTGTTTAAAGTACGCCCTGTCATTTGCCACTCGGTGGTGCCGCCCACCAGCCACAGCACGCGGCCTGTGGCATAGGTTTGCAGCGCGGCCCACAGCGCCTGGGCGTTTGCATCGCCCGGCTCGCCCACCACCAGCACGGTGCGCGACAGGTCAATGCCTGCATCTGACAGCATGCGCTCCAGACTGGCCAGGCTCAGCGCAGCAGCACCAGCGGGCAAGCGCACGGCACCGGGCACATGGCCTGCGGAAAAGGCGCTTGGGCTGCGCACGTCTACCACCAAGGCACCTTGCGCCAGCGCGCCAGCTGCGGCATCGGCCGACACAGCACCGTGCCCGCCAGCCAGCGCAGGTGCGCCCAGCAGCACGCCCGCAGTGGCAGTAGCGACCACAGCGACTGCGCTGGCCCCGGCCGCAGCACGCAGCGCATTGAAAAAGCTGCGTGCTGCGGTGAGCCATTTGCGCGCCATGCTAGCCGCACCGAAATATTGCTGTAAGTTCATAGCCTGCACTGTAGCCAGCTGCGTAGGACGCGTCCAATACAAAGAAATTACATACTCATAGCGTTTGGCAATAAGCCGCTAAGTGCTTGAAAGCATAGGGTTTTTACGGGCGCGTGTCGTCTGGTTCTACGTGTTTACCGTTATGGCATTAGGGTAAGTGGGCGCTATAGTTACTTATATTTATCTGGAGTTTTTCATGCAAATACGACGTTGGAGTTTGATTACCTTGGCCGCCATGGCGGCATGGTCTGCGGCAGGTGTTGCCATAGCCGACGACTACCCGGTGAAAGACAAAGCCATTACTTTGGTGGTGCCTTTTGCTGCTGGTGGCCCCACCGACCGCGTGGCCCGCGATCTGGCGGTGGCTTTGGGTAAGTCGCTGGGCGGTGCCAGTGTGGTGGTAGAAAACGTGGCAGGTGCATCTGGCTCGATCGGTGCCAACAAAATTGCCAAGGCCACACCGGACGGCTACAGCCTGTTGGTTCACCATATTGGCATGGCCACGATGCCCTTGTTGCTGCGCACTATTCCGTTTAAAGTGGAAAGCGACTTTGAATATTTAGGCATGATTAACGAGGTACCCATGACACTGGTAGCGCGGCCCACTATGGTGGCCAACAACTTTAGCGAACTAAGCACCTGGGCCAATGCCAACAAAGGCAAAATCAACATCGGCAATGCAGGCATTGGTTCGGCCTCGCACCTGTGTGGTTTGATGCTGCAAAACGCCATGAAAATTGACATGACCACCGTGCCTTACAAAGGCACCGCTCCGGCGATGGTAGATTTGATTGGTGGCCAGATTGATTTGATGTGCGACCAAACCACGTCCACCACCACGCAAATTGAAGGCAAAAAAGTCAAAGCCTATGCCATCACTACCGCCAAGCGTGTTAATACCCCTGTACTGAAGGACCTGCCAACGCTGCAAGAAGCCGGTTTTAAAGGCCTGGAAGTGAACATTTGGCATGGTTTGTACGCCCCTAAGGGTACCTCTGTAGAGGTGCAAAAGAAGCTTAACGATGCGCTCAAAGCAGCACTCAAAGACCCAGAGTTCATCAAGAAGCAAGAAGGCTTGGGCGCTGTGGTGGTCAACGACAACCGCACAGACCCTGTAGAGCACAAAAAGTACGTGATGGCCGAGATCGCCAAGTGGAGCCCTGTGATCAAAGCCGCTGGCGTGTATGCCGACTAAAGCCTAGGCACACGGTGGCAAGAACCGCCTTCGGGCGGTTTTTTTATGGGCTTGCTTAGCGTTTTTGCTGGGTCTGCCTCGTAAGTTTGGTTTCGCCAGCTTTATGTTGTTAGCTTAGGTGGACGGTTGGCAGGGATTCTTTGCGTGGTCTCCGGCAAAGACGACGTGTTCAATACGGGGAGCGCACCACCACGGTAGCAAGGCGAGATAGCGGTTGCAAATCGACCGATTTCTGGTATGCCCAGTATGAGGGCGGTTTGCAACCGCTATCTCGCCCGGCACCAAGCCACCATACCAACCGCCCCAAACTATCCATACCCAAGTCACTGGCAGCGCAACCACCCCACCCGCTTTCGCCTTAAAATGACTCCCACTATTTGAAGGAGGCTATTCCATGCCATTTTTAAGAAAAACCGCCCTAACGCCCAAGGAAATGCTGAACAAGTAGCTATGTTTTTAATAGTGTGCTTGTTTTTCTTCAGCGCCCTGGCGCAAACCACCTGGCCCACCAAACCGGTGCGCATTGTGGTGCCGTTTGCACCGGGTGGCACCACCGACATTTTGGCCCGCGCGCTGGTACCCGAGTGGTCTAAGGCTTTTGGCCAAAGCTTTGTGGTCGAGAACCGGGCCGATGCAGGAGGCCACCTGGGCGCTGACGCGGTGGCCAAGTTGATTAACGCAAGTGTGAAGTTGATTAACGCAAGCGTTAAGGTGCTTTTTATGTGCCCCAGGTCACGCTGGCATCTTCTTTGGTGCAGCGCTGCAGCATTTCAATAAACGGGCTGGCGCGTTTGCGCAGGTTGACCACGTCAAAGTGCGGTGGTATTTGGCCTTTGGCCTTGGCTTGGTCGATGCTGGTGCGCTGCTCGGCTTCTTCTAGCGCCATGGCTGCCTGCAAGGCTTCTACAGCAGCGGCCATTTGTGCGGGCAAAATAATACCCGCTGGCCCTGCGTCTTTGCCAATGATCTGCAGCACACGGCGACCATTGACCTCTAGCATGATAAGGTCGCCAGCGGCTTTGGACTTGAATTTGTACAGCATCGCAACTTTTATTGTCTTGCTTTGGCTGGCACTGTAGGGTCGGTAGACACCGTGGATTCAAACCCATAGGCGCTAGAAGGATGGGTATCGCTGAACTCTGGGTTATCGGGGGGCGTGCCGCCTGCCGTGGCACCTATCGACACAATACTGCCGCCTTCTGGCAAGGTGCTGCTGCCAGCGCGGGCAGCTTGGTCTGCACGCGCGGCTTCGTCGGCACTCATGGGCATCATGGCCGGTACTTTGGCGCCCGCTGGCATGCCCACCCTGGCACCCGAGGCTGGTGTGGTCAGCGCGTAGAGTTCGCGGTTAATTCTGTCGCGCACCATGCCGCGGTCTTTGATGGCATCTACGCCCCAAGCCTGCGGCTCGGGCATGTCGTCGTATGGGCAGCCTGCATCAGCGCCTACGCGCCACAGCACGGCACGCACTGCGCGGCCTACATCAACATTTTCTTCGCGTATGCGCTTGATGACTGCGCGTTCAAACGCGTAGCTGTGGGCCGCCATGTACTCGTCCCAGTGGTTCATCAGCACTTGCAGTTGAAAGTAGGCTTTTTCTGCGTCAGAAATCGTCACCACCTCAAACGACAGCCAGTGCTGCGGCAGGCCGTAGACACTGGCGGTTTCTGTAGCGGCGTTGTGCACCAGCTCGCGGGCTGCGCGCAGGTTAGAGGCCTCTAAACTGATCGGCACAGGTTGGCCTTCTTGGTCATGAAAGCCTGTGTTGGGCGACGGAACGTCAGCGTTGTTAGCGTCTTTGAGGAAATTAGAAAGCCAGCCCATAAACTTAAAGCCTTAATTTTGGTGAAAACAATTGCGTTGCGTGACATTGTAGGCAAGTGCCAAGTCACTGGGGCAAATTTTTTGCACTTTAGTGACTCTGGGTCGTACCAGACTGGTTTGCAACGGCTGCAAAGAATTTATATTGACCCTTAAATAGTTTAAGTGTAAAGTAATTACATGAACATTTTATGCATCGGCGGCGGGCCCGCAGGTTTGTACTTTGCACTGCTGATGAAGCAGCAGCAGCCGGGCGCGCGCATTGTGGTGGTGGAGCGCAACAAGCCCTTTGACACCTTTGGCTGGGGTGTCGTGCTGAGCGACCAAACCCTGGGCAACCTGCGCACAGCCGACCCAGTGACTGCGCAGCGCATTGGCGATGCACTGAACCACTGGGATGACATTGAGGTGTTTTTCAAAGGCACCGCAGTACGCTCTGGCGGCCACGGTTTTTGCGGTATTGGGCGCAAGCATTTGCTGAACATTTTGCAAGAGCGCTGCCAACAGCTGGGCGTGGAGCTGGTGTTTGACGTGGATGTAGACGACGAGCACGCCTTGGCCGCCCAGTACAGCGCAGACATTGTGGTTGCAGGCGACGGCTTAAACAGCCGCATACGCACCAAGTACGCCGCTGCGTTTGAGCCCGATATTGACCTGCGGGCCTGTCGTTTTGTGTGGCTGGGCACGAAGAAAACCTTTGACGCTTTCACCTTTTGCTTTGAGCGCACCGAGCATGGCTGGTTTGCAGTGCATGCCTACAAGTTCAACGAGGACACCTCCACTTTCATTGTAGAAACCCCCGAAGCGGTGTGGAAGGCCCACGGCCTGGACGCGATGGACCAAGACGCGGCCACTGCGTTTTGCGAGCAACTCTTTGCCAAGTATCTAGACGGCCACAGCCTGATGACCAATGCCGCCCACCTGCGAGGCTCGGCCAACTGGATCCGCTTTCCACGCGTGGTATGCAAAAACTGGGTGCACCGCATTGAAGTCAACCCAGAGGCAAGGGGAGGCGAAGGCGCAGGCACACGGCAAGTGCCCATCGTGCTGATGGGTGATGCAGCCCACACCGCGCATTTTTCTATCGGTTCGGGCACCAAACTGGCCCTGGAAGACGCGATTGACCTGGCCGCTGAGTTCGAACAGCATTTTCAGGCAAAACAACCCTCTGGCCCAAGAAAATGCTGCGCAAGTAGCTATTATTTTAATAGTACAGAGATGAGCGACGTGCTGCAAGCCTACGAGGCACGGCGCAGCGTAGAGGTGCTGAAAATTCAAAACGCAGCGCGCAATTCAACCGAATGGTTTGAAAACGTAGAGCGCTACAGCAGCATGCAGGCCGAGCAGTTTTACTACAGCCTGCTTACCCGCAGCCAGCGCATCAGCCACGAGAACCTGCGCGTGCGCGATACCGCTTGGCTGCAAGGCTATGAGGCATGGTTGCATGGCAACACACAGCGCAGCACCCCGCAGTCGGTGCTGAAAAAACCCCGCGCCGTGCTGCCCATGCTGACCCCCCTGACAGTGCGCAGTGTGACGCTGAAAAACCGCATCGTCGTCTCGCCCATGGCCACCTACAGCGCGGTAGACGGCGTGATGCAAGACTTTCACCTGGTGCACCTGGGCGCACGCGCGCTGGGCGGGGCGGCGCTGGTGATGGTGGAGATGACCTCGCCCACCCTGGACGGGCGCATTACACCGGGCTGCACGGTGCTGGAAAACGATGCCCAGCAGGCCGCGCTGGCGCGGGTGGTGCATTTTGTGCACAGCAGCGCCGCCAAGCTGGGCCTGCAGCTGGGCCACAGCGGCCCCAAGGGCTCAACCCAGCTGGGCTGGCAAGCCGCCGACGAGCCCTTGCCCAGCGCCGCCCACCATGCCAACCTCAGCAGCCCACCGAACTGGCCACTGATGGCCGCCAGCGCCCTGGCCTACGGGCCGCAAAACCAAGTCCCGCGCGCGATGACCCGCGCCGACATGGACGCACTGACCGCCGCCTTTGCGGCCAGCGCCCTGCGCGCCGCCCAAGCCGGTGTGGACTGGCTGGAACTGCACTGCGCCCATGGCTATTTGCTGTCCAGCTTTATCTGCCCGCTGACCAACCTGCGCACCGACGGCTATGGCGGCGTGCTGGCCAACCGCTGCCGCTACCCGCTAGAGGTGTTTAGCGCCGTGCGCGCCGTGTGGCCGATGGACAAGCCAATCAGTGTGCGCATTTCGGCCCACGACTGGGCCCCCGGCGGCAACACCGCAGACGACGCGGTGGCCATGGCGCAGCTGTTCAAAGCCGCTGGGGCCGATGTGATCGACGTGTCCAGCGGCCAAACCACCCGCGCTGCCCAGCCGGTGTACGGCCGCATGTACCAAACCCCGTTTGCCGACCGTATCCGCAACGAGGTGGGCATTTGCACCATGGCGGTAGGGGCCATCAGCGAGGCCGACCATGCCAACAGCATCATTGCCGCTGGCCGCGCTGACCTGTGCGCCATTGGCCGCCCGCACCTGGCCAACCCGGCCTGGACGCTGCACGAAGCAGCCAAGCTGCAAAGCCGCGATGTGGTGTGGCCCCCGCCGTATGAAAGCGGGCGAGACCAGCTGTACCGCGAACTGGCCAAGGTGGCTAAATTTTAATGAAAACCACCTTACGCCCAAGGAAATGCTGAACAAGCAGCTATTGAATTTATAGTAATAGATACCCACAAGAAAGTTTACCCATGCAGCAAGAAACCCCACCAGATACTGACCCTGTCCAGCCGCTGCGCCTGTGGCTGCGCATGCTGACCTGCACGCAACTGGTCGAGCGCGAAGTGCGCAGCGCCCTGCGCAACCAGTTTGACACCACCCTGCCGCGTTTTGATTTGCTGGCCCAGCTAGACCGCGCGCCCGAGGGTTTGAAGATGAACGAGCTGTCGCGCCGCATGATGGTCACGGGTGGCAACGTCACCGGCATTACCGACCAGCTGGTAGCCGAAGGCCTGGTAGAGCGCCTGGCTGTTGCAGGCGACCGGCGGGCCTTCTTGGTGCGCCTGACCGAGGCCGGGCAGGCCAGCTTCGCCGAGATGGCGCGCGCCCACAGCGCATGGATAGCGCAGGCCTTTTCCAGCCTGTCTGGCCACGACATGGCCACCCTGCACCAGCTGCTGGGCCGCGTAAAAGACAGCGCCAACATGCTGGAAATTGACAGTTTAGAAGCTGCGCTATGAAGCACTATATTGCCCCCCCCAACCCTATGCACGGCCAGTTTGCGCCGCACGCCGCCTATGTGGCCACCCACTTTGCCTACACGTTTAGCAGCGCGGTAGCCACCATTACCCTGAACCGTCCAGAGCGTAAAAATCCCCTCACCTTTGCCAGCTACGCCGAGCTGCGCGACCTGTTTAACGCGCTGCGCTACGCCACAGACGTGAAAGCTGTGGTGCTGGCGGGCGCAGGCGGCAATTTTTGCAGCGGCGGCGATGTGCACGAGATCATTGGCCCACTGACCACCATGCAAACGCCCGAACTGCTGGAGTTCACCCGCATGACGGGCGACTTGGTTAAAGCCATCAAGGCCTGCCCGCAGCCCGTGGTGGCCGCGGTGGACGGTATTTGCGCAGGTGCAGGGGCCATGCTGGCACTGGCGGCCGACCTGCGCCTGGGCACGCCGCTGGCCAAAACTGCTTTTTTGTTCACCCGCGTGGGTTTGGCCGGGGCCGACATGGGGGCCTGCGCCCTGCTGCCGCGCCTGGTAGGCCAAGGCCGCGCGGCAGAGCTGCTGTTTACAGGCCGCGCCATGAGCGCCCAAGAAGGTTTGCAATGGGGATTTTTTAACGCCTTGCACGACAGCGCTGACCTGCCAGCCCAGGCCAGCAAGCTTGCGCAAAGCCTGGCAGAGGGCCCCAGTTTTGCCCACAGCATGACCAAAACCATGTTGCACCAAGAGTGGGCCATGACGATTGACCAAGCCATTGAGGCCGAAGCCCAGGCCCAAGCTATTTGCATGCAAACGCAAGACTTCAAGCGTGCCTATGCTGCCTTTGCAGCCAAGCAAGCACCCGTGTTTCAAGGGGACTGACATGCCCAGCACCCCGCGCGCCAGCACGGCCCACCTGTCGCTGCCCTTTTTTGACCCGCTGCATGAGGGCATGGCCCAGCGGCTGGCAGACTGGCTGCCCCACCAGCAAGCCCAAGAACCGATCGACGAGCACGACGACCGCGCCGCTTGCCAGCAATGGGTCAAGCGTCTGGGCACCCAGGGCTGGCTGCGCTACTGCGTAAAGGCTGAGCACGGCGGCGCACGGCGGCGCACTGGCCCAGCTGGACTCGCGTGCGCTGGTGATCTTGCGCGAAAATCTGGCTTTTCATTCACCGCTGGCCGACTTTGCCTTTGCCATGCAGGGCCTGGGCAGCGGGGCCATCACGCTGGCAGGCACGCCCGCGCTGCAGGCTGCTTACCTGCCCGCCGTGGCGCGGGGCGACAAAATAGCCGCTTTTGCCCTGTCAGAACCCGCTGCCGGCAGTGACGTAGCTGCTATTACTACCATAGCTACCCGTTCAGCATTTCCTTGGGCGGTAGGCCAATTTGGCTATGAAATATCAGGCACCAAGACCTGGATCAGCAATGGCGGCATTGCCGATTTTTATGTGGTCTTTGCCAAGACTGATGCAGCCCTGGGCACACGCGGCATCAGTGCCATTGTGGTCGATGCAAACACGCCGGGCTTGGATGCCAGCGCGCACATTGCAGTCATGTCACCGCACCCGCTGGCCACCTTGCAGTTTGACCGCTGCCGCGTCAGCGCCAGCCAGCTGCTGGGCGAGGAAAACGCAGGCTTTAAGCTGGCCATGCAAACGCTGGACATCTTTCGCGCATCGGTGGCCGCTGCCGCTTTAGGCTTTGCCCGCCGCGCGCTGGTCGAGGCCGTGCAGTACGCCCAGCAGCGCAGCATGTTTGGCAAGCAGCTGGCCGACTTTCAACTAACCCAGGCCAAGCTGGGCGAGATGGTGGCCTTGATAGACGCTGCCGCCCTGCTGACCTACCGCGCCGCATGGATGCGCGACGTGGCCGTGCCCGCGGGCACGGCCAGCCGGGCGCAGTACACGGCAGCGGCCGCCGCCGCCAAAATGACCGCTACGGAGAACGCCAGCAAAGTCATTGACATGGCGCTGCAGATGCACGGCGGCGTGGGGGTCAAAGTAGGCAGCAAAATTGAGAGCCTGTACCGCGACATTCGCTCGCTGCGCATTTACGAAGGTGCCACCGAGGTGCAGCAGTTGATCTTGGGCAAATCTGTTTTAGCGGGCACGGTATGAGCGCGGCCTCTGCTTCTACCTCTGCCTCTACCTCTGCAGCTTCTTCTGCTTCTGATTCTGCTTGCCCCAGCGCGCAAACCGACCGCTTTGTGCACGACCGGCTGCCACCACCCGACCAGCGTGCCCAGCTGCGCTACGACTTGCCCGAGCTGCACATTGCAGCCCAAGCTAACGCAGTAGCCCAGTTGCTGGACAACGCTGTCAGCTACAAAGGCTGGGCGCACGCCCCACTGCTGCGCAGTGCCAGTACCACCCTAAGCTACGCCCAAGTGCAGGCCCAGGTGAACCGCATCGCCCAGGTGCTGACAGACGACCTGCATTTGGTACCCGGCAACCGGGTGCTACTGCGCGGCGGTAATTCGATAGGCATGGCAGTGGCCTGGCTAGCGGTAGTGAAAGCCGGCTTGGTGGCAGTGGCCAGCATGCCCCTGCTGCGGGCCAAAGAGCTGGGCGAGATCATCGCCAAAGCCCAGAGCGGCGTGGCCTTGTGCGATGCTGGGCTGCTGGCTGAACTGGCCCTGGCCCAAGCCCAGCACCCAGTGCTGCACACGGTAGTGCCATTTAATGCGGTGGAACTGAGCGCAGCCGCCCTGGCTGAAAATACAGCAGATGCAGCAGATAAGGCGTCTACCCCCATTACACCGACCATGCCAGCTGAGGCAGCCAAGCCCAGCGGCACGATAGTTGAACACGGCGTGTGCGCCACCAGCCTAGAAGCCCGCGCCGCGCACAAAAGCGGCGATTTCACAGCCTGTCCCACCGCTGCAGACGACATCGCCATGATGGCTTTTACCTCGGGCACCACGGGCCAACCCAAGGCCGCTGTGCACACCCACCGCGACCTGCTAGCTGCCTGTGAAGCCTGGCCACGCCATGTGCTGTGCGCCGTACCCAGCGACATTGTGGTGGGCTCACCGCCGCTGGCGTTTACTTTTGGCTTGGGCGGGCTGCTGCTGTTTCCTATGTGGGCGGGTTGCTCGGTGTACTTTCCAGCCGCGCCCTACACACCGCAAAGTATGGCGGACACCATCAACGCCGTGCGCGCCACCATCAGCTACACGGCGCCCACGTTTTACCGCCAAATGGCCGCCATCGCGCAGGCCCAAGGTGTCCCCAGCCTGCGCACCAGCGTGAGCGCAGGCGAAGGCCTGCCCGATGCCACCCGCCTGCTGTGGCAGCAAGCCACCGGCCTGCACCTGCTAGACGGCATTGGGGCCACAGAGATGTTCCACATCTTCATATCCTCCCCCGGGGCACAGGCCAACGCCCGGCGCGGCAGTCTGCAGCACCTGGGCCACCCCGGCACACCTATAGGCAAGGTAGTGCCCGGCTACACCGCCAAAGTGGTGGACGAGGATGGCAATGAGGTAGCGCGCGGTACCGTAGGCACACTGGCGGTGATCGGCCCCACCAGCTGCAAATATTTGGACGATAGCCGCCAAACCCACTACGTAAAAAATGGCTGGAACTTCCCAGGCGACGCATTTTTGCAAGACCAGGACGGCTACTTTTTTTACCAAGCCCGGGCCGATGACATGATCATCAGCGCAGGCTACAACATTGGCGGCCCAGAAGTAGAAGACTGCCTGCTCAAACACCCCGCCGTTGCCGAGTGCGGCGTCGTGGGCCAAAGCGATGCACAGCGCGGCATGCGCGTTAAGGCATACTGCGTACTGCGGGCGGGCTACACGGGCGATGCGGCTTTGGTCAAGCAGCTGCAAGACCACGTCAAGGCGCAATTGGCACCCTACAAATACCCGCGTGAGATTGTATTTCTAGCCGCCCTGCCGCGCACAGAAACCGGCAAGCTACAGCGCTTTAAGCTGCGCGCAGATTCGGCTTGAACCACCTAATTTAGCCCACGGTTTAACTTAAAGACAGACCACCATGCTGCAACGCCTTCAACCGCCCGATTGGACCGCCCCCAAAGGCTATGCCAATGGCATTGCCGCACGCGGCACGCATATTTTTGTGGGAGGCCAGATAGGCTGGAACGCGCAGCAGCAGTTTGAAAGTGACGATTTTATCGACCAGTGCGCCCAAACACTGCGCAACATCGTTGCCGTTTTGAACCAGGCCCACGCAGGCCCTGAGCACATGGTGCGCATGACGTGGTATGTGTTAAACCGTGTGGAGTACAACAACCGGCTTAAAGAGCTGGGCGCTGTGTACCGGGCCGTAAT
Organism: Polaromonas sp.; assembly: GCA_043721235.1. Classification (GTDB taxonomy): domain Bacteria; phylum Pseudomonadota; class Gammaproteobacteria; order Burkholderiales; family Burkholderiaceae_C; genus JAAFIP01. Next base: position 11,324 of record JAYSRE010000230.1, read on the forward strand.
AGGCAGGCACTTTCCTGCGATGACCTGTGTAGAAGTCTCTGGCCTGATGGAGGCCCGCGCGAAGGTGGAGATTGAAGTGACTGCAGTGCTGCCAGACGAGTAGGCTGGCGGTTTTTTGCCTGGCTTATCCGGCTTATCCGGCTTATCCGGCTTATCCAACTTACCCGGTCTGCTGGGCTTGCTAAGTTTATTGCGCAGCTTTGCGCACCGTCTAGCCAATTACCAGCCAGCCAATTACCAGCCAGACAATGACTACCTGACCAATTACTTCACTACGCCTGTCACCTCAATGGTCACGCGGCGGTCAGGCTGCAGGCACTCAATGAGTTTTGCGCGGGGCAATTTGTCGCTGCAGCCTGTGGTCACAGGATCGTTCTTGCCGCGGCCTGTGGCGCTGGTTTTGCTGGCTTTTACACCCATCGACTCGATCGCACCTTGTACGGTACTGGCACGGCGGGCAGACAGCGGATTGTTGTAGCTGTTCGAGCCCAAACGGTCGGTATGGCCCACCACGCTGAGCGTGGCAATGGACTGGTAGCTTTTCAGCCGCTGAGCAATAGTACCTAAGCGTTGCAAACCACCAGGTAGCATATGGTCGCGGCTTGATTTGTCAAATTTAAATAACGCATCGCCCAGCACCACAAACGTCTCTTTGGTTAAGGCTGGTGCTACGGGCGCAGCTGCAGCGGGTGCTGCTGGCACTGGGACAACAACTACTGGCGCAGCGGGTACTGCACGTGCTGTCACAGGGGCGCTGCATGCCGCCGCTTCCTGGCCCGCACGGCGCAGGCCGTCTTCTGCCATCATGATGTGAGGGGTGGCGGCGCGCCAACCGGTTTGCTCCTGGGCATGGCCTGCGCGCACCAGGCGAATCTCAGCGCAAGCCACTGTGCGTGCGTTGCAAGCCAGGGTAGCCTCATTGCCTTTGAACTTGGAAATCTCCGTCCACAGGTCATCACGCAAGCGGGTGCTGCGCGCGACCATGGGGGTTTCAAAGCCCACTTTGGCAGCTTTATTAGCTTCTAAGGCTTGAATAATATTGCCCGACTCGGTCATCGACTCTTCAATATAACCAGTGCGGTCGTTCTCGTGGTACTGGGTTTTGGCTGTGTCTAGCCAGCACTGGGCTTTGGCCAATGCGTAGTTATTTTGGGCTACACCTGCTTCGCTCAAATCGCGCAGGCGTTGCTGCAAAGCTTCCATACTTTTGCGGTCAGCCAGCACTTTGGTATCAGTAACGCGGTCTTGTTGCGCCGTTAAGCCCGTTGCTTGCGCAGCCATGCCAGGTGCATCGTTGGCCGTGCGGCTGGATGCGCAAGCTACCAGTGCCAAGGGCAGCACCGTCAAAATCAAAGTACATAGTCGTCGCATAGCGAACCTCATCATGGTTGGGCCGGTGCCGCACCGGTACCGATAGCAGGGGTGGCAGTAGGGCTAAGCGCACGGTTCACCTTGGCATCGCCCGCTTTGAACAGGTCTTCATCAAACTTGTAACGCATGCCCAGTACCCAACCGCGGTTGGTGTAATTGCTACCAGTTAAATCATCGTCTCTGAAGCCGCGCCAGTTGTACCCCAGGGTAACCAGCAGGTTGTCTAACAAGGTATAGCCCACTTCCAGGCCATAGGCATACTGGCGCGTACCGCCTTGGCCGACCAAAGCAGTCGTCATGCCGCCCACAGACCAGCGGTTGGTAATGTCGTAGGTGATACGTGCGCCCAACAGCGAAGCGCGGTAAGAATCGTCCACCGTGCCTTGCAAGGTTTCTTTAACTTGCTTGGCCGCAAAACGACCCGATATAAACCAGGGGCGTGTAGGATGGTAGTTAGCCCGCAGGCTCACGATATTAGTAGCGTTGATTTTGTCAGCGCCGTCTTCGCTCTTGCGTTCAAACAGGCCCAGCGCATCGAACGTGTTGCTGTCCACTGGCCGGTAGGCAAAGCCTAGCTGCAGGCGGTTTTGCCGCGTGTCTGTAGCGCCGCTCTTGGGGTTGATTAAGTTGAAGTATTCACGGCCTACAAAAGTCCAGTTGCGGTCAAGTTTGCGGTTCAGGCCTGCTGTGAGCAGCCAGTTGGTATTGGTATTGTCTGCGCGCCATTCCACGCGGCCAGAGCCTTTCCACATCTCGCTGGCAGTGTATTCAGCACCCACGCCCAGCGATGTGCTGTTGCCTGCGCTGCTGATGAGTCGCTCAACGTTGGTAACCAAACGCAAACCTTCGGCCACATTCCAGCCGTTGCGCAGCCCGATAGCATTTTGCACCGACTTACCTGAGCTGCTGTCAGCCAAACGGTACTCGCTGTACAGGTTGCCATCTTGCATGTACTGGGTGTCTACGCCCAGGGCAAAGGCACGGGTCAGCGGGCCGGTACCTAAACCGTAAGTACCACCGTACTGGTGGTTGTATTCATAGCGTGAGTACACGCGCGTTTTATCTGCCACGCGCCAGTCTGCGCCAAAGCGGTACAAATTATTAGCGTTGTCGCCGCTTAGCTCGCGCTGGTATTCACCCGACAAACTCACCGCCTCAGCGGCTGCGTACTTAGCACCCAGTTTGATAGTATTGCCAGAGTCTGTGCCTGTAATGCGTTGCAACTCCGCTTCAGCGGTCAAGTTGTCGGTAACTTTATAGCTGGCCCGAGCAAAAATGGCTTTTCTGTCAACGTCGGTAGCGGTCGATGTGGCTGGCGTAGACGGCACTACCGACGATGAGTTAAGTGCCGGGTTGCAAATTACAGGCAAGCCCGTGGCAGGGTCAATCTGCTGGTTACCCACTTGGTTAATACCAAAACCGGTGTTGTAGCCCGTGACCGAACCGTTGTAGGGTACCGAGCCCGTATTCAAGCAATTAGAGGCTGCTTGCTGCACTAAGCTGGCCGCGTTTTGTTGCACATAGCGCACGCCACCTCCGATGCTAAGGCGGTCTGTCAATTTCAAATCGCCCGCTAGTGAAGCAGCATCGTTTTTGCTGCCTACAATGCGGTCTTGCGCACGCTTTGCATCTGCCGTGATGGTAATGTTCTCTGTGGCTTTGTAGCCCAGCGCAGCGCCTATGTCGCGCTTGCCCCCCGTTAGGCCGCTGGAGGCGTTGTTAAAGTCATTGTCCGCCTGCATGACGAACGCATTGGCGCGTAAAACATTATCAGAATGGCGAATTTCTATACGGCTGGCTGTACCAGTTAGATTGCCGCTTTTGCCTGCAAAGTTAGCGCTGTTGTTGGTGTTAAACCCGTTTGCGGCGGTGTTAACCAAACTGTTAGAGCGTGCGACTTCTGCCACAAGTTCGGTGTTTTTAGTCAGCTTCAGCACCAGGTTACCACCCAAAATGGTTTGAGGTGCCGCTGGGTTGTTATCTTTGGCGGCTGATACAGCCACCGTTAGGCTGTCAACCAGCTTGAGTTTTACATCACCGCCGTACACCGTAAAGCGTTCCCCGCCCTGCTCGACTTCATAACTTATGCGAATCGACACAGGGTTGAGCTGATCGTCCACGCTGGGCACAGGCGAGCGAAACAGTATTTGTCCGTTAAACGGTTCAAACTCGTAGTCCGTAGAGCGCACCAAGGTGGTCGACTTAAGAATCACCGAAGTTTGGTTGCGACTTCGCACCAAGATTTCAATTTTCTCGGTACCTTTAATGCCATTCGGATTAGATACAGAATAAGGCCCAGACACACCGCGCGCGGCAAACTCGTCCACCACCTGCTTAAAGCTTTCACGTGCAATGAACGCATTGGCCACCACATTGCCTTCATCGTAGCGTCCGCGCAGGCCAGGCAAGCTTCGCTTGTATTGGCTTAAGGTACGCGCAGCATTGTCATCACTGGTGGTAAAGTCGCCGTATAACAAAAAGCTACGATTTTTGTCTAACCGTACATACAGCTTGCCCGAGCTTTGCGCGTCTGCACCGCGTACACTGGAGTCGCCATATACCGGGTAAAACGCATTGGGGTCAATCGATTCAAATAACTGCTTGTCGTTTACTTTGTCTGAATCATAGGCCACGGTCAAAAGATAATCACCTTTGACCTTGCCCTTGAGGTACAGTGCCACGCGGGCACCCACGTTGCTTTTGCCGCCACTGAACTCTTTGGTAAAACCACGCAGCTCGTTGTCAAAGCCGTCGTTCTCACGTACAGGCACCATAGATTGCGGGTTAAATTTATCAGAGCGAATACGACCTTCGATCAAACCTACGGCAATCATGTCACGCAGGTCGGGCACGTAGCGCACGCTTACGCTCTGTGCTACTCCGCGCACACTCACGCGCACAGTCACAGCGTCGGGTTGGTAGGGTGCGATTAATTTAAAACTGACCAGACCATCTTTAGCCTTGGCTTGCACACCGGGGGTAATGCGGTCAACATCGCCGCGGTCGGCACCCGACTCAGAAGTCAACCGGTTGGGCAGCAAAATACGTGCGCCGCCATTGACTTCAATCGTAACTTCAATCTCACCCTTCAAAGTCTGACCTTTGGCATCCAGCAGTTGCACTTTAACGTCAGTACCCGTAATGCCATCGGCCAGTATATTGTCAGCAGCAACTTGGATACTGATTTTTTCAACCGGGGAGCTTAGTCGCTCTAAAAAAGAGCTAAATGGCCGGGGGCCGATGTTAGCTTGTCCACCGGTTTCAAATAGACTTTTAGCGTCGGCCACATCGGCACTGGTCGTATTGGCTGCTGGTTGCGCTAACGCCAAGCTTTGCATCAAGGCAATAGCTATCGCAATCGGCGTATTCTTGAGCACAATTTTCTGGGTCGTCAAAAGTGGTGTGCATCGCATCATTGGATTGCACCTCCAAGTTGGGTTGCACCTGGGTTACCGGCACCAGGCACCAATAGCAGTGCGGGTGTTGTGGGCCGAACACCGGGTAGTATTTGCTGCTGAATATCCAAGGGGCGATTGTCAATTCTTAAATCGCTGCCCTGCTCTTTTTCAGGCGCTAGCACACCGCCTTGTGCACGGCGTGCTTTAACTTGGTCTAACACTTCAGGACTGCACGAACCTTCAATAAAGTCTGCACGGGCCAATTCTCCGCCCTTCATGTCCACGAATATGCTGTCACCCACACCGGCATTGCGGTTAGACGATGGCAGCAAACGCGAGCCTTTAGGCAAGGTAGACCGGTCAACTTTAATGACATGGGTTTGTGGCTTGACACCGCACAGGCTGTACTTACCTTCGTTATCGGTAATTACATAAGTACCGTCCAACATGACCAAGCGGACACCTGGAATACCTAGCTCGCGTGAGCCACCTTCATTGCCCTGCGTGTAAGTACCGTCACAGTCCGCATACACCTTGCCAATAATGCAGCCTTCGTTACTGAACACGCCACCTTGTACTTTGACTTTGAATATGGCGGTGTTAGACCGTATTGGCGCACCATTGGCACCTAAGAATACAGCGGTAGCCCGGTTTACCCCGTCACCTTGTTGCGAACCTACACCCAGACGCACGAAGTAATTAAGCTCTACCGTCGTGTTGGCTGCAACGGTGCCGATATCAAATGTCAGCGCGCGGCCCACGCCACCGGCAGGATTTGCCAATGTGGTACTGCCATTCAGGCGCGATGTGCCCATTATGTAGCGGAAGCCAGCAGGTAACAGGTCTTCCAGTTTGACGTTGGCAATTGTGCTGGCCGTTGTGTTGCGTATACGGATGGTGTAGCGCACAGAATCCGCCACTTCGGCTACTGACTTATCACCCACTTTAGTTACTAGCAAAGCGCCTGCAGCGATTGGGTCTAGCGGAATGTGGTTATGTATTACACCCGCACTCTGAACCAAACCGCTTGTAGTGATTTCAAAGGCCAGGAAATACTGGGTACCTGCAGTGCCAATAGCGCCCGCGCCATTAGTACCTACGGTTGGAGGTGATGCGTTAGGCTGGATCAACACAAACGCACCGCTCGGCGGGGTAAACACGCCATTGGCTACGGTACCACTAGATACTAAAGTCCCGGGTGCTACTCCCGCAGGCGCGACTCCCCCTTGTACGGCAGGCGTGTTGACGTAACCTCTTGGTGGGGTAATTTGAAGGCTGTAACGGCCACTTGGTGCGGTTGGCAAAATATCAAATTGGTAGATGCCGCTTGCATCAGTTGTTTGCGTTGAGGAGCCTTGTAAAAGATTACCGACTGGTACAGGGTTGCCATCAGGTCCGACCAAGGTCACTATGGCACCTGCTACCGGCAAACGTGTAATCGCGTCGTAAACGATGCCGCTCGGGTCAATCGGCAAGTTTTGGTCTATGGTGTTATCGCCTTGGTATAAAGCAATAGTATCAATAGAACCGCCCACAATCGCACTGCCGCTGTAGATCGACGCAGTTGTTCCTAACGACGGGTTGCCGTTTTGCGTGACGCGGCCACTTTGTGCCAATGGCCCTTGGTTAAACGGTGTGGACACGACGATTTGGCCACTTGGGTTTCTAAACCGTACAGAATAACCGCTGGTAGGTATTTGATTTCCAATACTGTAACGACCATCGGCGCTCGTTGTTGCTGTACCTACCACCTCTGAACCTAGAAGCAGTTCGACGCGCCAGCCCGACAAATCCAGATCTGTGCCAGTCGTATAAGTTCTATTGCTGTCTGTGTCTAGCCATACACGGCCTGATATTCTGGCGTTAGGCAAAATCGGTTCAATGAATGCTGTAGCAGTATTATTAGACAAGTTACTTTCTGGCACTGTACTGTCACTTGCCACAGCAGTCACCGTTGCGCCTGTGCTCACGATACGTACCGTCACGGGCACTGTAATCACACCATTAGCCGGCAAAGTTTGAACCGTGATGCTTGTTGCACCGTTAATCGTCACTGTCGATGTGAATGCGGTAGGGACATTGCTGTTGTTAGTGTAGGTTACTGTGCCAGTCACCGTCGTTCCCACTACAGCGCTAGGCGGCAAGGTAATCGTAGTGCCAATGTCGGTAAACAATGGCGTAACCGAGACAGCTGCACTGTTATTAGACAATGTTATTTCGGGGACTGTGCTGCCACTTGCACTGGCTGAAACATTTACCGTGCTGGTACCTACAAAAACACTCACTGGCAAGGCTACAGAGCCGCCAGCTTGCAGCGTTTGAATGCTAGTTGCTGCAACACCATTAACGGTGACTACTGAGGTGAATGTGGTTGCTATATTGGTAGTGTTTGTATAAGTGACCGTTCCCGTAACCGTAGTTCCGGCAACGGCACTTGTCGGCATCGCGAGGGTCGTGCTCACATCTGTAAAGAGAGGTGCAATAGTCCACGCCGCATTGTTGTTAGCCAGGGTAATCTCTGGCACCGTGCTTGCACTTGCACTGGCGGTTATGCTGGCAGATGCTGTACCCACAAATACACTTACCGGCACTGCTACGCTACCGTTAGGTGGCAGTGTTTGTGTTGTAGTTACTGCTACACCATTCACCACCACCGTAGACACGAACGTAGTGGCCACATTGGTCAGGTTGTTGTATGTAACGATACCCGTTACAGTGGTGCCCGCCACAGCGCTGGCAGGCAACGCAATCGTTGTACTTACGTCAGTTAAATTAGGCGTAATGGACACTGCTGCATTGTTATTGGCTAAGGTAATTTCCGGTACGGTGCTGCCACTGGCGCTAGCAGATACGCTGGCACCACTTGGCCCAACAAATACGCTAATAGGTAGCACTACATTACCGTTAGGCAACAACGTCCGCACCGTTGTAGATATCTGGCCATTGACAGTAACCACCGAAGTAAACGTAGTTGGTACAGCAGTATTGTTGGTGTAAGTCACCACACCTGTTACGGTGGTTCCTGGTGCCGCTGTAGCGGGCAAAGTAATTGCAACACTTACATCTGTCAATGCTGGAGGCAATACAGGACTAACCGTTACTACTGCAGTAGCCGTACTGCACACACCCGTATTTGGAGCAAGCAAACATAATTGGTATGTAAATGTATAGGTGCCCGGCACACTGCCAGGCAGCACAGTAACTTGCCCTGTTAACGTATTGAAAGTCACACTTGTTCCAGGACTGGATGGGGAGCCTGTGAGAGTTACTACAGGAATGCTTACGTTAGCACCACCACCGGTCAGGATCGCAGCAGTACTGGTGCCTGTGGTATTAACGGTGTCGTTGCCTGTCACTGGGGTTGTGGTGCCGCCACTTGCTGGGAGCGTGCCTAGTGTGTCGTTGACTGCGGTAACTGTAGATACCACGGCCCCCACCGTGATGCTGGCGGTGGCGGTGTCGCACACCGCGGGCGTTTGGGCCGGCAGCACGCACAGCTGGTAGTTGTAGGTGTAGGTGCCTGGGCTGGTGCCCGCGGCCACCGTGATCACGCCGGTGCTGGTG
>JAYSRE010000231.1:0-6683 GCA_043721235.1 Polaromonas sp.
CGTCGCTCTAGCGCGGCCGTCACATCACGCAGCCTCATGCCGTACATGTCGGCAAACTCGGCAGGCGTTTTGCCGCTGGTATCGTAAGCGCTGAGCAACGCGGCATCTTTGGCCACGGCCACGGCCACTACTTCGCCGTGCTGGGCCAGCGCATGCTCAACCAGCGCATTGTTCTGTTCGTCGTTGGTGTGCACACGGGCCATAAAGTCGGCGCGCTCCAGGCTAGAAGTTTCAAACACATGCATAAGCTGGCCGCGCAGTTGCTTTTGCAGCTTGGCCAGCAGCTCTGGCGGGGTGCGCATCAGCTTGCGGCGGTGCAGTTCCAGCAGGGCAAACACCACATGTTCTGGGGCCAAGCTGCCCGCCGGCTGGCCTGCCAGGTCATGGCGCTGCATGCCTGCAGCCACGCTGTGCAAATAGCGGGTAGAGCGGGTGTGCACACTGAGCGCAATTTTCAGGCTGTCTTTTTCCAGCACACCGGGGTGCGCGGCCAACAGTTCTTGAAAAATACCCAGCTTCAGTGGAACAAACTCAGCGCCAAACAGCCTGGGGTACAACGTAAACAGCTGCTCCAGCACAGGCTGTACAGCCTCAGCACGCTTTTTAAAATTACTGGGTGTTTTAGGCTGGCTTGCATCCGCGCTAGGGGCGACATCGGGGGCTGCATCGGGAACTAAGTTAGGGGTATCGGTCATAGCGTGGTGTGTAAAAACAACCCGTGATTGTATTAAAGCAACCCATGATTGTCGCCGATACGGGTCTTAAAGCGAAAAACTAAAAATGCGGCGGCAGGTCGTCACGCAAGTTACGCGGTGTTGCTGGGGCTTCTTGCGGGGCTTGGTCACGCAGGTAGGCCACTTCGCGCAGCAGCAGGTCTATGTGCGCTTGCTGGCGAATCACAATCTGGTCAAGCTGCTCCAGCAGGTCTTCGGTGTAGGTGGCTTTCACCTCCAGGTCGGTTAGGCGCTGGAGTATGGCATCGGTAGGGCTGGGCGGGATGGTAGGGTGCATGGCCTTATTGGACATGAAGAATCCGCATGCTACTTAAAAAAGGCAAGCTTAAAAATGGCAAGCTTAAAAAAAGGTAAACTAAATACCAGCCGCAGCGGCGCCATCGTTACCCCCCGACGTACAGTGCGCGGCATATTCTGTTCACAGCGCCCGCAGTGGTGGGCAGCAAAAGGAACCCCTATGGAAGCCTATGTGCTGGAATGGGCCAACCTCTTGCTGCGCTGGGTGCATGTCATCACCGCCATTGCATGGATTGGTTCTTCGTTTTACTTTGTCTTTTTAGACAACAACCTGGTCAAGCCCCAGTCGCCTGACTTACTGGAAAAAGGCGTAGACGGCGCACTCTGGGCGGTGCATGGGGGAGGGTTTTACAACCCGCAAAAGTACATGGTGGCCCCTCAAAAAGTCCATACCAAGCTACACTGGTTTTACTGGGAAAGTTACAGCACGTGGCTTAGCGGTTTTGCACTGTTTACCGTGCTGTACCTGTACAACGCCAGCACCTATTTGATCGACAAGTCGCTGATGAACTGGTCACCCGGTGCAGCCATTGGCGTGGCGATCAGCTTTTTTGTGGTGTTTTGGATGGTCTACGACCTGGTCTGCCAAGCCTTTGGATTTCGCAAACATGGCGAGTTGATAGTGGGCGCCATCATGCTGTGCGTGGTGGCCTTCATGAGCTGGCTGGCCTGCCACTGGTTTGCAGGGCGGGCGGCATTTTTAATCGTTGGTGCGTCGATAGCCACGGCGATGAGCGCTAACGTATTCTTTTGGATCATTCCGGGCCAGCGAAAAGTAGTGGCAGCCATGAACAGCGGTACGCAGCTGCCGCCCGCAGAACTGGCCCTGCACGGCAAGCGTGGCAAACAGCGCAGCGTGCACAACACTTACTTTACGTTACCCGTGCTGTTTGCCATGCTCAGCAACCATTACAGCTTTTTGTACACCCATGCACATAACTGGCTGGTGCTGTTTGCCATGATGCTGGTAGGAGCGCTGATCAGGCAGTTTTTTGTACAGCGCCACGGCTACCACCACGGCCGTGCACGCAACCCGCTGCCGTGGGCGGTGGCCGGTGTTGCGCTGCTGCTGGGCGTGATCGTTTGGATGCGCCCTGCCGCAGTGGATACTACTAAAAACATAGCTACTCGTTCAACAATTCCTTGGGCGAGCGGCACTAATGGTGCTAATAATTCTCAAAATACCTACGCTGCGCTGCAAAAAGTGCTGGAGCAGCGCTGTTATATGTGCCACAACGCCCAAGTGCAAATGAAAAACGTGCGCCTAGATTCCCCCGAGGCTGTCAAGCTGCATGCGCAGGCCATCTACCAGCAAGTAGTGGTAAGCAAGCAAATGCCCATGAACAACAGCACGCAGATTACCGAGGCTGAGCGCGCGCAGATTGCGCAGTGGTTCAAGGCAGGGGCCAGCACTGCGCCTTAGGCGCAAACTGCGCTGTACAACAAACCTTGGCCCTGTAAGGCGTTGCTAATTTTTACCTAGGAAGGTTTTTCGATACGGTACATACGTTTTAAGATGATTTATCTTAAAACGTAAGGGTGCTGTAATGAAATTATCGAGCGTTACAAGTTGGGCGGTTTTATCGCTGTTGGTTACGGCCTGCGGAGGAGGCGGTGGAGGTGGAGGAGATGCTGGTACCGCGGCTCCACCTTCGGCACCTGCACCAACCCCAACCCCAACTCCAACTCCAACTCCAACTCCAGCCACCGGTACGCTTAATGCGCAAGAGCAATTGGCCTATGTGTCTTGGATGTTCAGAAAATTCACCACGGATTGGGTGGAGGACAGGGATGAGGTGCTTTTCTTTAATCCTAGTGTACGAACAGAAGGAAAAGCTTTCTTTGTGGGCCTCTATCCGCAGGGCACTGGTGCTGGCGCGGGCAGCACGGGCAACACACCACAAATCAACACAACAGCGAGCGCATTTCAATGTGCCAGCGGTGGTACCAAATCCGAGACGGGTACCCTCGCCGGGCCCGGCTCGGTGCTTGCCACGGAGTACCTAGCCTGTAAGGACAGTACATTGGTGGTGGATGGTTCGCGCAGCATAAGCAAGCTTGCGACCACTGTGTATTACACCGGTGCCAACAGCAGAGCGATCAAATCAGACAAATTGAGTGCGGCATTAGACTACACGTTCAAAGAAACTCAAGCTGCTGGTACTTACACCGCCACCCGCAAAGGCATCTTAGAAGTTGACATTACAGAGACACGGCGCGTCTACAAGCTAACCAACATGGTGATGAACTACGGCCAAAGCAGTAACGTGGGCAACACCACCATTACGCTGCAGCGCACGCTTAATTTTGGTACTGACCAGCTCTTTACAGTTATGAGCCTGACCGGCACAGTCAGCGTGGAGGGCACGCTGTACATATTAAGTTCAAGTAATATTCCGTGGCGTACAGCTCAAAATTATTTCCCCCAGTCCGGCAGCCTTATCGCTACCGGCCCGGCAGGGGAAAAGATAGTGACCACCTTTGGCCCCACGGGTGCCAGCTGCAGCCTGAGCTTGGCCGGTGCGGCAGCACCCTCGGTGACCGTACCTGATTGCAGCCGAGGCTAGGGATGTGAATTTTGCACAGGGCAATCCTTGCTGCTTTGGCGCGGTCTTAATTTTGGGTACTAAATACGTAGTAAATTTTTACTACTTAGGAGGATTAATGGCGCGTTACGAACACAAATTGGCCCTAGTGGCTGGGCTACTAGCAACATTAGCGGCGTGTGGCGGCGGAGGCGGTGCTACAGATACGCCTGCTGCTAGCGCCCCACCGCCCCCAGCGGCTACACCCGCTGCGCAGGCCAGCGCTACGCTAGTGGCACCAGCGCCTGGCAAGTTTCCGTGGAACATAGAAACCGCTATGTCGGTCACCATGAAGGACCCTCAAGGCGCTGCCATCGCATCGGTCACATGCCAAAGTGCAGATGCAGCCGTAGCTACGGTATTACCTGACTGCTCTAAAGTCATACTCAAGCGCTTGGGTGCGCAAAATATCGTGGTGTCGGGCGGCGCATACGCTGCGACATTGGCTTTGCAAGGCGTGCCGCAGCGGCAATGGAGTGGTCAGCATGGTGTTGCCAGCAGCTTTGGTTATGGCAATTACAGTTTGTTGGCATTGGCCGATGGCACGGTTGCGTCGTGGGGTGCCAATGGATTCGGCCTGCTGGGCCAGGGTAAAGACCTCACTGCCACGCCGCCCAATGTCGCGCTCACCAATTCCAGTACGCCTTTGGCTGTACTGAATGCAGCAGGCTCGGCGCCTCTGGCTCAAATTTACCAAGTTAGCGGTGGTAATGAGAATGCGTTTGCGCTGTCTGAGGAAGGCAATGTGTGGGGCTGGGGTCGCAACAGTAACTGCAACTTGGCGCAAACCAACTGCGGTAACAGTGTGCTGTTGCCCGTGCGTGTGCGCAATGCTGCCAACAATGGCTCTTTAGGCAGCGTAGTGCAGGTTGAGGCGGGTGATGGCAACCAAACAGCCTTGCTAGACAATCGTACGGTCATGACATGGGGCAGTTGGTCCGGCCAGGGAGACACGGCAGGAAAGAATTTCCCCGGTTTGGTCAAAACACCGGATGGTAGCGCGCCGCTAAGCGACATCGTGGCAATTTCTGCCGGTAACTCATTCAGTCTGGGTCTGTCTAAAGATGGAAAAGTTTTTGCCTGGGGCTATGACCTTAGTGGTGGACGTTTGGGTTCTGGTGCTGTGCTTTCCAACCCAACACCATTGCCTTATGTGGTTAAAAAACAAGACGGTACAGATTTGACCGGCATTGTGAGCATTTCAGCGGGCTACAATTTTTCTCTCGCGCTTAGTGCTGACGGAAGTGTTTGGGCTTGGGGTGACAATGCGCGCGGTCAGCTAGGTCAGGGCACATTTGTTTTTAACGGAGTTCCTTACGCCGTGCAGGTTAAAGCGCCCGCTGGACAAGCCGGATTGTTTGCCAACATAGCCATGGTGGCTGCGGGTGGTAACCATGCACTGGCCCTGGACAAATCAGGTAACGTCTACGCTTGGGGCGTGGCCAACAACGGCGAGCTCGGCGACGGTGCCAATCGCCCCGCTGGCAATGACTCTAATTTGCCGCGCGCCGTGGTCAGCCCTCAAGGCGCAACAGCACTCACAGGCGCAGTGTCTATATCGGCCAATTACACAGGCAGCTCTGCCTTGATGGCGGACGGCAAATTGTTAATGTGGGGTAGCAACTTTAGAGGGGCGCTGGGGCGTGGTGAGCCAGCAGGCAGTACTTTTGCGAATTCACCTGTTCCTGCGACGGTGGTTGCAAACGCGGGCTTAAGCGCTTTGACCATCAACGCGCTGGCCAGTTACCCCAACTTAAAACGTATAAGCCGGTAAACGCGCGGGCTTTAACTCTATGAAGATGCGGATATTGCGTAAGGCCTAAGCCTTGCAGGCACAGCGCCCACTGCGCGTCCGCACCATTTTGTAACACTTTTAAATTCTATCGTTGTTGGATTTTTATCCGATTAAGATAAAGTTATTAGTTTTTGATTGCTTCTGGCTTTTAAACGTTGGCATTGGTGCCAGTCGCTGGCGAGAAGTCATCGTAGTTTTACTATCTGAAGGGATCAATGATGCGCAGCAAGCCCAAATTAGCCATACTGGCTGGACTTTTGAGTGCCTTAGTAGCATGTGGGGGTGGGGGCGGGGACGGCAATGTTGCTGTAACCCCTCCTGTGACTACGGCAGCAGCAGTACCTGCACCGACTGCTAACTCCGCAGGTTCCACGCTCACACCCACATCTACACCGGCTGTGACCCCTGCCCCAACGCCAACGCCAACGCCAACGCCAACGCCAACACCAACACCAACACCAACACCAACACCAACGCCACCAGCACCAGCAACAGCACCAGCACCAGCACCAGCACCAGCACCAGCTGCAACCAATACTCAGGCAGCATTAGCAAAGTTTTGGGATCGATATGGCGCTCGGGACAGCTTTCCCGCCATGTACGTGGATGTTGTGGAAAACGTGCTACTGGCCGAAGACAAGGTGCTGGCAGAAGACTACGTAGGCGCACGCACTATCGTTGATGCGCTGCTGGCTAAATACCCGCTGTCCGACGACGTGTGGTGGACTATCCTTCGGACAGGTGAAGGAAAAAGCACACGTCCTCACCTTGGCGAGCCCGGTGCATATGCCCACCTGCGCATGTTGGATGACATCACGAGAGTTGGCATCACCAAGCCTTTGGTGGGTAGCAAGCCAATCCAAATGGCCGTACTCATGCCAGCCTGCTCTGACATTGTTCCCAAGACGGGGCCCACGCTGCTGAACCACCGCTTAAGCCCGGAGATAGAAGCAAGTTCCTACGAGGTTGTGCGCCAATCGCTGCGTCTGTTCCAAAGCTACATCTTGGCCATCAGTGGCGGTGAGCTGCGCTTGGAGTTGAGTTTTTACAAACTGGACCAGTGTTATCAGATTGATAAAGTGGCGGTCAACAACTACCCCACTCCGGTATACCAGTTACCCGCCGGTGTGGCTGACAAAACGGACATGTTTTGGCTTATCTATCCGAGCGATTACGACGCTGGCATTGATATCGGGCAAAGTGGGGGAATGGGTGCACTCGGTGATAAACCTTTCTTCATCAGTGAAGATGACTGGGTGATCAAAAAACCGG
>JAYSRE010000232.1:0-6629 GCA_043721235.1 Polaromonas sp.
GGCGCGCAGGTTCAAGTCGGTGTCAAAACCTACCAACTGCAGCAAAAACCAAATTTGTTTTTGGCCACGGTAATGGCCCCGCGATTCGCGGCGGATAAATCTGTCGGGCACCTCATAGCGCAACCAGTCTCGCGTGCGCGCCACGATGCGCACGTGGTCAGCTTTAAGGCCCACCTCTTCGTGCAACTCGCGGAACATGGCCTGCTCAGGATTTTCACCCCGGTCAATGCCACCCTGCGGAAACTGCCAGGAATGGGTGCGGATGCGCTTGCCCCAAAATACCTGGTTTTTCTGGTTGAGCAAGATGATGCCGACATTCGGGCGAAAACCGTCCCGGTCAAGCATAATCAACTCCAATTTTTAAACTTAAGTTCATTATGCACACCACGTTGCCCAGCGCAACCCTCTGTTGCATTTATTCTGATCCTTCCCCCTTGATATAAGCAAAGCCCAACCCCATGAAAGCCAGCCAGTTTCTTGTCTCCACCCTCAAAGAAGCCCCAGCCGACGCTGAAGTGGCCAGCCACCAGCTAATGACCCGCGCCGGTATGATTAAAAAACTGGGCGCAGGTATTTACACCTACATGCCCATGGGCCTGCGCGTGATCCGCAAGGTTGAAGCCATCGTGCGCGAGGAGATGAACCGTGCAGGCGCGATTGAGTGCACCATGCCCGTCATCCAGCCCGCCGAGCTGTGGCAAGAAACGGGGCGCTTTGCCAGCAACGGGCCGGAGCTGCTGCGCATCCAGGACCGCCACGGACGCGACTTTATTGTGCAACCCACCAGCGAAGAAGCGGTGACGGACATTGCGCGGCAAGAATTTAAAAGCTACAAACAATTACCAAAAAATCTCTACCAAATTCAAACCAAGTTCCGTGACGAGCGTCGCCCGCGCTTTGGCCTGATGCGCGGACGCGAATTCACCATGAAAGATGCCTACAGCTTTGACCGCGACGAAGCATCAGCCAAAGCCAGCTACACAGTCATGGCCGATGCGTACCGCAGAATCTTTGACCGCTTTGGCTTGAAGTACCGCGCGGTCGCGGCTGACAGTGGCGCAATCGGCGGCGACGCGAGTGAAGAGTTTCAGGTGATAGCTGCTACGGGTGAGGACGCGATTGTGTTCTGCCCGGGCAGCAATTACGCCGCTAACATGGAAAAAGCCGAGGCCGCTGTCCCTGGCCCACGCGGTGCGGCTACGCAGGCAATGGCCAAAACGCCCACACCGGGCAAAAGCACCTGCGAAGACGTGGCAGCATTTTTAAACGTGCCGTTGCAAACCACCGTCAAATCTTTGGTGTTGGCCACTGACGAGTTGAACGACAAAGGCGCAGTTATCAAAACCCAAGTATGGCTGCTGTTGGTGCGCGGCGATCATTCGCTCAACGAAACCAAAGCCGGCAAAGTACCCGGCCTGGGCGGGTTTCGCTTTGCTACTCCGGAGGAGATACAAGAAAATTTTGGTTGCCGACCAGGTTATCTTGGACCGATTGGTAAACCTCAAGAGCTAATTTCAGGCGCGCTCACCGCAGCTAGAGCACCATTCAATACTCTTCCTCCCGTACAACGAGTAACTTTAGTTGTTGATAAAGAAGTTGCGGCTATGAGTGACTGGATTTGCGGCGCGAATGAGCCTGGCTTTCACATGATCGGCGTGAACTGGGGCCGCGACTTGCCCGAGCCAGCCTTGGTCGCCGACATTCGCAATGTGCTGGAGGGTGACGCATCGCCCGACGGCAAAGGCCTATTGCAGATCGAGCGCGGTATCGAAATTGGCCATGTCTTCTACCTCGGCACCAAGTACAGCAAAGCCATGAACGCCACTTTTCTGGACATGGACGGCAAACCCAAACCGTTTGAGATGGGCTGCTACGGCATTGGCATTACGCGTTTGCCCGCTGCGGCAGTAGAGCAAAACCACGATGCCAAAGGCATCATCTGGCCCGACGCACTGGCACCTTTTACCGTAGTGATATGCGCTATCGACCCTGGCCGCAGCCCCGAGACCAAAGCGGCGGCAGAGAAGCTGTATGCCGAGTTGATTGCCGCTGGCGTTGACGTGATCTACGACGACCGCGGCGAACGCCCCGGCGCCATGTTTGCCGACTGGGAACTGATTGGCGTGCCGCACCGCATCACCATCGGCGACCGTGGCCTCAAAGAAGGCACGGTAGAGTACCTGCACCGCCGCGATGCATCTAACGGCGTGGCCGCCACCAAAGTGGCTGCTGCAGAGATATGCGCGCATGTGCTGCTCAAGCTTAAGTAGTAATGTGGGTGTGGACTGCATCTCAGCGAGAACCTTGGGTAGATGCGCTGCGTGCCTTGGCCGTTTTAGGGGTTTTTGTAATTAATGCAATGGGCTACCCTGTTGCGCCCAATTACCCTGTTTACGCCGGGGCCCCCAACCCTGCTGATTCGGCCATCGCTCAGCTAACCCATGCTTTTTTAATCGCTTTTGTGCAGGGCAAGGCCTGGCCCTTGCTTTGCTTTTTGTTTGGCTACAGCCTGTGTACTGTCGCATTGCAGTCGCGTGCCAAAGGCCGGGCTGTGCGCCAGATTTTGCGCACGCGCTACCGCAAGCTACTGTTGGTTGGCATAGTGCATGGCGTACTGGTGTATTTTGGTGATGTTCTGACCGCCTATGCCGTATGCGGGCTTATCTGCGGCCGTTGGGCGCTGGTGCGTCCAGCAAGGTTGCTGAAAATTTGGCAAAGATTCACGGTGCTGTTGATCTGCCTGGCTTTGTTGTATGCGGCGTTGGGAGTGGTTTTGTTTTTAAGCCCACCTGCAGGGGATGCCCTAGAAAAATCGGGCCAGGCTGCGGTGAGCTTATTCACAGCCCCTGATGCACGAACGCTCTGGTTACTCAACGCCAGTACCTATCTTTCGCAATCTGTAGATGCATTGTTTTTTCTGCCGGTCTTGCTGTGGTTGACAGTGTCTGGCTTGCTGGCACGGCGATTTAGCTTGTTAAGCACACGGCGCTATGCCCAATTATTTTGGTCGAAGCACATACACTCCTGGCAGCTGTATGGCGCGCTGGTATTGAACATGGCCATCGCAGTAGCCGTTACCCAACTACAAAGCCTTGGAAGCTTGTATGAAATGAAGCTGCAAGGCATTTCGACATGGGCCACCTTTGCCGGCCTATGGCTTGCGGCTGCGCTCCTTGCAACAGGTATGCGGCGCTGGCATACACTGTGTGTGTTGCCACGGTGGGCTGTTTGGCTGGCACCAGCGGGCCAGCACACCCTGCTGATGTATTTATCTCTGTCTGTTATTCTTATGTTTACGAATGGTGCCTATTTAGGCTTGGCGGGTCACACCGCGTTGCGGCTGGGTGTTGTGGTTATGGCTTGGGTGGCCGCTATTTTTATAGCGCGGTACGCCACCGCACAGGGCGTGCGCGACCCCATTGCTCGCTGGCTGTCTGCTGGTGCAGGGCCGAAAATAGTATGAAACTACCACCGATACCGCAATCTACCCCCCTGGGTTTAGCAATGAACAGCACCAGACGAAAATTTATTTCCGCCTCTACTTTGGGCGGCTTGGCCTTAGCGCTGCGGCCTGAGGTATCGCACGCTGGTGGCCAGCTGGAGGAGCCGATGGTTGACTCTGTACGCTCTGCGCTCAGCTCAGCGGTAAACAACAGTGCACCGCCAATTCCTGAATTCAACGATACCGAAAGTCGGCTGAAATATATAGCTTGGCGCACCGCCATGAGTGACCGTTTGGCGAAGAAAAAAACCGACTTTCAAACCCGCCAAGAGTTCTTGCAAACCGTGTGGTACGAGAGCAAACGTGCCGGTGTGGACACCACCATGGTGATGGGTTTAATTACCGTAGAAAGCAATTTTAGAAAATATGCCGTCAGCCGCGTAGGCGCGCGAGGCTACATGCAAATCATGCCGTTTTGGGTGCGTGTGATAGGCGACGGCGACGTGTCAAAACTGTTCCACATGCAAACCAATATCCGCTTTGGCTGCGTGATCCTGCGCCATTATTTAGAGCGAGAGCGCGGCGACACCTTTTTGGCCCTGGGCCGTTATAACGGCAGCCGCGGCAAAGCCGAATACCCTAACGCAGTGAATGCGGCGAAGCGGCAGTGGGAATTTGCCGGCTAGTACCACCGCTAGCAGCTAGCAACCACCAGCTGGCGCGGGCTACGCAGGCCTTACACCATGCCCTAGCCCAGCGCATAAACACCCCACAGGCAGCTAAACCGGCAGTTACACAGGCGTATACACCCGTGTCTCAGCGGCTACAGGCGCATCTACTGCGTAGGTGCGTGAATTGATTTTGTTAATAAACACCCATTCTCCCTTGGCTTGTGTGGCCGTAAAAGTCATCTTCAAATAGCCACGGCGCGAAGCGTCCATCCACTTCAGGTCGTCCACCACGCCTTCAAAAATACCTTTGATTTGCGCTGGGGCCAGGGCGCTGAGGTACGTCTCCAGGCCGGGTGAACTGACGCTGTGGGTGGCAAACTCTTCGCCCACTTTAACTCCGCTGGCCAGCTTCAGGTCGGTGTGCCAAGCGTTGTGGGTGTCGCCCGACAGCACGACCAATTTCTTCTTCAATTGTGCAACGGTGCCCAGCAATATTTCGCGGGCTGCGGGGTAGCCGTCCCAAGCGTCCAGGTTGTAGCCCAGTTGGGGGTTTTGCGCGGGGTCTAGCAGCGCGGTCTCGGTGGCTGTTAACGGCGCGCCCGCTTTGCGTTTACCTTTGGCGGTTAGGTAAGCATTGATCGCTGCTTGCCCTGCAGTGATGGCCGCAGGTGATGTATCGGCGGGGTTAAGCGCAGTCAGTATGGATGCGGGAAACTGCATGCGCGCCATCAGCACTTGCTGGCCCAGTACCTGCCATGTGCTGGTAGAGGCGCTAAGTTTGCCTTGCAGCCAAGCCACTTGCTCGCTGCCCATCAGCTGGCGTGTGGGCGATGCAAACACAGCGGCCGTGGCAGCTTGTGTGGCGGGGTTAACCAAGTCAGTTACGTTAATTTGCAGGTCACGGCCAATAGAGCGGGTGTCTAGCATATGCAAAGACAACAGGCCACCAAAGTCAAAACTGCGGTAGATTTTGGCTTGGTCTGCGCCCGTGCGAATGGGCATCCACTCGTGGTAGGCCTGCAGCGCTGCAGCGCGCCTTGCGGTGTACAGGCCTTCGGTGGCTGGTGTGTGGTTTTCAGCGCCATCTTTGTAGGCATCGTTGGCAATCTCGTGGTCGTCCCACACGGCAATCATCGGCATGCGGGCGTGGAACACTTTCAGGTCAGCGTCTGACTTGTACTGCGCGTGGCGCTTGCGGTAGTCGCCCAATGTCAAAATTTCATTTACGGGGTCAGACGTACGGCCCAGTGTGGCTGCGGTTTCAGACGCATAACCTGTGGCGCTGTATTCGTAAATATAGTCACCCAAATGGACTGCAAACTGGGCATCTGATTTGCTAGCCTCGCCATACACGTTAAAGAAGCCAGCGGGGTAGTTAGCACACGACATGACGGCCAATTTAACCTCGCTGGCACCCGCCGCAGGCAGGGTACGGGTGCGGCCTACAGCAGAGGTGCCGCCTGTAGATTTAAAGCGGTAGTAGTACTCTTTGCCTGCAGTCAAGCCTTTGGCATCCGCCTTGGCAGTGAAACCGGCATCGCTATTGGCAAACACTTTGCCAGAGGTAACCAATGCGGCAAAGTCTACAGTGGCCGCAACCTCGTACGTTAACTCAACAGGCAAAGCACCCGTTTGCGGCTGGGCATGCGTCCACAAGATCACGCTGTCGGCCAGCGGGTCGCCGCTGGCCACACCAAAGTTAAAAGCTACGGGGACGGGTGCGGGAACTGGCGCAGGCGCAGGTGATGGCGCTGGGCCATCAGAGCCACCGCATGCTGACAGCACCGAGCCTGTGGCCAGCACGGCCGAGACGGAACTGATGCGAATGAAAAATTCTCTGCGTGAGTTAGGTTTAGACATGGGAATAGCTACAGTGGTACATAAGCAATATGGCTTTAAACGACTACCTAGCGTAGCCCGCACCAGTGACTAATGTGTGACAGTTATCTGCGTCACTTCATACCAAAATACTATTAAATTAATAGCTAACTATTCAGCATTTCCTTGGGCGATAGAACTAAAACACCAGAATAAAAAACCCGGTAAACCGGGTTTTTCAATAAAAATTAGGGTTGCATTAACCGCCCAGCACCTTTTGCAGCTCCCCGTTCTCGTACATCTCCATCATGATGTCCGAGCCGCCAACAAACTCGCCTTTGACATACAGCTGGGGAATAGTGGGCCAGTTGCTGAACTCTTTAATGCCTTGGCGCACTTCGGCATCGTCCAGGACATTGACGGTCTGAATGCCTTTGGTGTCAACACCGCAGGCCTTGAGGATTTGGATGGCGCGGCCAGAAAAACCGCACATGGGGAAGCTAGCGCTGCCTTTCATGAACAAAACTACGTCGTTTGATTTGACGAGACCGTCAATGCGGGTTTGTGTATCACTCATAGGTAGATGTCTTTCTGAACTTGTACCCCTATTATTTCACTTTTCTGCGCAAACCGGGCGCGTACTGCCCGGTTTACCTTAATGCCTGTGCTGATGGTGAGCATCTGGCGTATGCGCATGG
>JAYSRE010000233.1:0-19263 GCA_043721235.1 Polaromonas sp.
GGCTGGTGGTGGTCTACCAGCAGACCAATATAGTGAAGCTTGATTTGCTGCCACACATCCGTGGGCTGTGCGCCCGCTTTAAATTCTTTCTCCAGCCGCATCACGCATTCTTTCACGCGCAAATCATAAAACTCAATCCGCTCGCGCTGCGCCCGCTGCTGGCCGTGCCAGTCTGCGGTTTCAAAGCGGTGTTTGGCGCGCGCAGACTCTGTGCGAAACAGCCGGTAGTGGCGGTTAAAGCCGTCCATCATCGCTTTGGCAATGTCGTAGGCTATGGTGGAATCAAGGCGTTGGGGAAACATAGTCGCTTTAAATTTAATAGCTGCTTAACCAGTATTTCCTTGGGACACAGCACGATTTTTATGAAAAACTTCAGCGATGGCGGCGCTGTACAGGGTGTCGACCTGCTCTAGCGCCTCTAGCCCTACTTGCAAATCTACCAATAGCCCGTTGTGCACTCCATAGATCCAGCCGTGCACCATGACTTTGTGGCCCCTGTGCCACGCGTCTTTCACCACCGTGCTGTGGCACACGTTAACCACTTGTTCAATCACGTTGAGCTCACACAGCATATCTAACCGGTAGTGTTTGGGTGCTGACTCCAGTGCAGCTTTGTGTTTATCGCGCACATCCTGAATGTGGCGAATCCAGTTGTCGGCCAGACCAATGCGCACGTTGTCCAGCGCCGCCTGCACACCACCGCAACCGTAATGGCCGCAGACAATCACGTGCTCTACTTTGAGCATATCGACGGCGTACTGCACCGTACTCAGGGCGTTCAAATCGGTGTGTACCATCACATTGGCAATGTTGCGGTGCACGAACACCTCGCCCGGCTCCAGCCCGGTGATTTGGTTGGCAGGCACGCGCGAGTCGCTGCAGCCAATCCACATGTAGCGTGGGTTTTGCTGCTGTGACAAACCCGTAAAAAAACCAGGGCGCTCGCTGACCATTTGCGCGGCCCAGTCACGGTTGTGGGAGAGTAAATTTCTAAGAGGCATCGCTTATTCTAATCAGTTGAGGACAAAGCAATGCGCATCGCTGCGCTCTGGTGCATTGCTCTGTCCCGCAAAGTTTCAAGATGTCTCTGCAAACAATTCACGGCCAATCAGCATACGCCGAATCTCGCTGGTGCCTGCACCAATCTCGTACAGTTTGGCATCCCGCCACAGGCGGCCTAGCGGGTATTCATTGATGTAACCATTACCGCCAAAAATTTGAATGCCCTCGCCCGCCATCCAGGTGGCTTTTTCGGCGCACCACAAGATAACGCTGGCGCAGTCTTTGCGCACTTGGCGCACGTGCTCTAGGCCCAGCATGTCGAGGTTTTTGCCTACGGTGTAGCAAAACGCGCGGCCCGCTTGCAGCACGGTGTACATATCTGCCACTTTGCCTTGAATCAACTGAAATTCGCCGATGCTTTGGCCAAACTGTTTGCGGTCGTGGGTGTAGGGGATGACATTGTCCATCACCGACTGCATGATGCCAATAGGCCCGGCGGCCAGCACGGCGCGCTCGTAGTCTAGGCCACTCATCAGCACTTTAGCGCCGCCGTTTAAGCCGCCCAAAATGTTCTGCGCAGGCACTTCTACATTGTTAAACACCATCTCGCCGGTGTGCGAGCCGCGCATGCCCAGCTTGTCTAGCTTTTGCGCTGTAGAAAAACCCTTCATGCCTTTTTCAACAATGAAGGCGGTGACACCGCGTGCGCCCAACTCGGGTTCGGTCTTGGCATACACCACCATGGTGTCAGCGTCTGGCCCGTTGGTGATCCACATTTTGGTGCCGTTGAGCAGGTAGTAGTCGCCTTTGACTTCGGCTTTGAGCTTCATGCTGATCACGTCAGATCCAGCGCCCGGCTCGCTCATGGCCAGCGCACCCACGTGTTCGCCGCTGATCAGTTTAGGTAAATATTTTCTACGCTGGTCTTCGCTGCCGTTGCGCTTGAGCTGGTTGACACACAAATTGCTGTGCGCACCATAGCTCAGGCCTACGCTGGCCGAGGCACGCGAGATTTCTTCCATCGCTATCATGTGCGCCAAATAGCCCATGCCCGCGCCACCATACTCTTCACCCACAGTAATGCCCAGCACGCCCAGGTCGCCCATCTTGCGCCACAAATCCATGGGGAACTGGTCGCTGTGATCGATCTCTTGCGCACGTGGTGCGATTTCGGCCTGCGCAAAGTCACGCACCGCGTCGCGCAGTGCGTCAATGTCTTCACCTAACTGAAAATTTAAACCGGGTAAGTTATTCATGCTGGTCTCCTTTGTGGGGCTTTATTTACAATTTACTTCAGTAGGTTTTTGCCACAGCAATCACTGTAGCTTGCATCAGAGCGCACAGTGTGCGTTTGCCGTCTTGAATGTCATAAATTTCAGCATTGGTAATGGTGAGCGTGCGGCCTGCTTTTTGCACTTTGCCTATGCACACCACTTCGTCGCCTACGGCGGCTGACACGAAGTTAATTTTGTACTCCACCGTGGTCACTTCCATGCCCTCGGGGCACACGGTGAGCGCGGCATACCCGCAGCTAATGTCGGCCAAGGTACCCAGCGCGCCACCGTGAAAGCTGCCTTGCTGCTGGGTGACTTTGTCGCCCTTAGGCAGTGCAAACTCGACCTCACCGTCGGCTACGCGCACCAGACGCATGCCCAAGTGCCGCACCATGCCTTGGCGTTTAAAGCTGTCATTGACTCTGTCAAACAGTGCGGTGTTCATTTTGCAGCCTTCTTATCAGTCTTGCTGTCGCTCTTGGCCAGCAGTGCCTTGGCTTCTTTCTCATGCACTTTGACTTCATCCAGGTTAGCCACCAGCTCGGCCATTTGGCCTTCCAGCTCTATGCGGTGCTCGCTCAAAATTACCAAAAACTTCTTCAGTTGCGGCACGGTATCGCGCGGGCTGTCGTACATGTCGATGATGTCTTTGGCCTCAGTGAGTGACAAGCCCAACCGCTTGGCACGCAGGGTGAGTTTAAGCCGCGTGCGGTCACGTGCGGTGTACACGCGGTTGCGGCCCGCGGGGCCACTGCGTTCAGGCGACAAGAGGCCCATGTCCTCGTAAAAACGCATTGCGCGCGTGGTCAAGTCAAATTCACGCGCCAAATCGCTGATGCTGTAGGTGGTGCCCATCGGTGCTCAATACCTTTCATGCCAAGCTTTGCGTAAAACGCAGGTGACAGCGCATGCGCCCAAGGTCTCCTACAATCGCAACTTCAGGTTGACGTTTACGTAAACGTCAACTTACCGATTATGTACGAAAACCGCACAAAGTTTCCATGAACGAACTTGAACACGAGCTGACCTACCCCTTCGGCGACAGCCTGCCCGAGCCTGGGGGCACCTTAGAAGTAGCCCAAGGCATCCGATGGATTCGTATGGGCCTGCCTTTTGCGCTGAACCACATCAACCTGTGGCTGCTGCGCGATGAGTTGGGCGGCAAACCAGGCTGGACTGTGGTGGACTGCTGCATTGACAAACCTGACAGCCGCGCGCAATGGCAGCACATATTTGCCACGCAGCTGCAAGGCCTGCCTATTTTGCGCGTTATCTGCACCCACATGCACCCCGACCATATTGGCTTGGCACACTGGCTGTGCGAAACCTGGCAGGTGCCGTTGTGGATCAGCGCTACCGACTACAACGTAGCGCGCAACCTCAGCGCTGGTGCGCCCACTGGCAGTGGCCAAGCTGCTGCCGACTTTTATGCATCGCACGGCTTGAACGACACCGAGTCTGTGGCCAAAATCAAGGCCCGCACTGGCTATTTCAATAGCCTGGTTCCTGCCGTTCCGCCCTGCTACTACCGCATCATGGATGGCGATATGATCCGCATCGGCGCCAGAGACTGGCGTTGTATTAGCGGCTACGGCCACGCGCCAGAGCATATCGCGCTGTACCTGTCCGCCCCCACCACAACAGCGGCAAACCCTGCCATGCCTAACCACCCAGCCCCCGTTTTGATCAGTGGCGACATGGTATTGCCCCGTATCTCCACCAATGTCAGCGTGTTTGACTTAGAGCCCGAAGGCGATCCGCTCAAACTCTTTTTGAATTCAATTGAGAAATACCAAAGCTTGCCGGCAGATACTGTGGTGCTGCCATCCCACGGCAAACCCTTCACCGGCATGCACCAACGCATCACTCAACTTCAAACCCACCACGCTGACCGCTTGGCTGAAGTGATGCAAGCCTGTGCCCATAAACCCACCAGTGGCGCAGATATTGTGCCCATCATGTTCAAACGTGAACTTGATTTGCACCAAATGACCTTTGCCATAGGCGAAGCCGTGGCGCACCTGCATATGCTGTGGTACCAGGGTAAGCTGGCCCGAACGCTGGACAGCCAGCGCGTTTACAGATTCAGCGTTACCTAACAATGTGCACAGCTTTTCCGCTCTATGCATGTTGTTGCCTGCCCCATAATGGGTTTAGATAAGGTAAAATTAAATCATCCGAGGAGCGCTGCAGGCCACACAAGTGGTCAAGGCTCGGAAACGCCGCTTAAATATGGTTTTAGGTGGTTCAAGTTTCTAACTGCGCTCACCCACTGAAAACTGTGCGGTGAGTGCTTCGGGTGAAACCCCCAAAGCTATTCAAAAAGCACGTTGAGCCAGTGGCCGTTCACCTTTACGGAGCACCCTATGAACGCTGTTGTCAAACCCCTGAAAAAACAAGATTACGCCATTGCGGACTTGTCCCTGGCCGCCTTTGGCCGCAAAGAAATGAACATTGCCGAGACCGAAATGCCCGGTTTGATGGCGATTCGTGAAGAGTTTTCGAAGTCAAAGCCACTCAAAGGCGCACGCATTACCGGCTCGCTGCACATGACGATCCAAACCGCTGTGCTGGTCGAGACCCTGCAAGCCTTGGGCGCAGATGTGCGCTGGGCTTCGTGCAATATTTTCTCTACCCAAGACCATGCCGCCGCCGCGCTGGTGGCCGAAGGCACCCCTGTGTTTGCCTACAAAGGCGAGTCGCTGGCTGACTACTGGGACTACACCCACCGCATCTTTGAGTTTGGCGACAAGGGCAGCAAGACCGAAGGCCCGAACATGATTTTGGACGACGGTGGCGACGCGACTTTGCTGATGCACCTGGGCACCAAGGCCGAGAAAGACATTAAAGTATTGGCCAAGCCCGGTAGCGAAGAAGAAAAATGCCTGTTTGCCGCCATCAAAGCCAAGCTGCGCATCGACCCTACCTGGTACTCACGCCGCCTGAAAAACATCATTGGAGTCACTGAAGAAACCACCACGGGCGTGTTGCGTTTGAACGAAATGTCAGCCAAAGGCACGTTGGCCATGCGCGCTATCAACGTGAACGATTCAGTCACTAAATCCAAGTTCGACAACCTGTACGGCTGCCGCGAGAGCTTGGTTGACGCT
The DNA here is from genome assembly GCA_043721235.1 of Polaromonas sp. Lineage (GTDB taxonomy): Bacteria > Pseudomonadota > Gammaproteobacteria > Burkholderiales > Burkholderiaceae_C > JAAFIP01. The sequence continues at coordinate 5,387 of JAYSRE010000233.1, forward strand.
ATCAAGCGCGCTACCGATGTGATGATTGCGGGCAAAGTGGCGGTGGTCACTGGCTATGGCGACGTGGGCAAGGGCTCTGCCCAAGCGCTGCGCGCCTTGAGCGCCCAAGTGTGGGTGACCGAAGTGGATCCCATCAACGCGTTGCAAGCTGCGATGGAAGGTTACAAAGTGGTCACCATGGAATACGCCGCTGACAAAGCCGACATTTTCGTCTCCGCTACGGGCAACAAAAGCGTTATCACCCATGACCACATGGCCGCCATGAAAGACCAAGCGATTGTTTGTAACATTGGCCACTTTGACAACGAGATTGATGTTGAAGCGCTAGAGAAATACAAGTGGGAAGAGATCAAGCCACAGGTCGATCACATCATCTTCCCCGCCAAAGGTAAGAAGCCCTCTAAGCGCATTATCTTGCTGGCCAAAGGCCGCTTGGTGAACCTGGGCTGCGGCACTGGCCACCCTAGCTTTGTGATGAGCTCTAGCTTTGCTAACCAAACGATTGCTCAGATCGAGCTGTTTACAAAGCAAAAAGAATACAAAGTAGGCCAGGTGTATGTGCTGCCTAAGCATTTGGACGAGAAAGTTGCACGCTTGCACCTGAAGAAAGTGGGCGCGGTATTGACCGAGCTGACCAAAGAGCAGGCTGCCTACATTGGTGTGAGCGTGAACGGCCCGTACAAGGCTGATACCTACCGTTACTAAGCCGCAGCCGCCATGCGCGCCGACCAACTTCTCGTGCTGCGCGGTCTCGCTGCGTCGCGCAGCCAAGCGGCGCGTTTGATAGACGCAGGCGCGCGCTGGATGCACCGTGGGCAGTGGAAACCTTTGCGCAAAAGCGACGATTTGCCAGAAGATGCGGAGATGGAACTGACCAACCCTGCCCAGGCGCAATACGTCTCGCGCGGCGGTGTCAAATTGGCGGGTGCTTTGCTGGCCAGTGGTTTGCAGGTGCAAGGCAAAGTCTGTCTAGACCTAGGCCAGTCTACCGGTGGCTTTACCGACTGCCTGCTGCAGCATGGCGCAACGGGTGTGGTGGGTGTGGATGTTGGCCATGGTCAGTTGCACCCCAGCCTACGCGGACATGCGCATGTGGTGTGCGTAGAAAAAACCAATGCCCGCACGGTAATTGCTACTGATTTAGTAGCTGCTTGTGCAGCATTTACTTGGGCGATAGGCTTATTTGATAGAAAAATACATGCTACAGAGATCGGCGTACAGCTTATCGTGGGGGATGTGTCATTTATCTCGCAAACCTTGCTGATCGATACCCTGGTTGACTTGGTGCAGCCCGGCGGCGATATTCTCATGCTGGTCAAGCCGCAGTTTGAACTGCAACCTGAGCAGATCGGTAAGGGCGGTATTGTGAAAGACCCGGCGCACTACGCTGCGGTAGAGCAACGCATTCGCAGCGCCTATACCGAGGGCGGCTTGCAGGTGCACCATTATTTTGAAAGCCCGATTGCGGGCGGCGATGGAAACCGGGAATTTTTTGTTCACGCTACCAAACGCACCGTCTGAAAGTCACACCATGAATATGACCCCGTTGCCAGTGAGCTTTGAATTTTTCCCACCCAAAACACCTGAAGGCGCAGAGAAACTGGTGGCGGTGCGGCACAGGCTGTATGCACTTAAGCCGCAGTTTTTCAGCGTTACCTATGGCGCTGGCGGTTCTACCCAAGACGGTACGTTGCAAACAGTGCAGTCGATTATCCAAGACGGGTTTGATGCTGCGCCGCATTTTTCATGTATTGGCGCTACCAAAGACAGTGTGCGCACCCAGCTGGCTTTGTTCAAGCAAACGGGCATTCGGCGCATGCTGGCTTTGCGCGGCGACTTGCCTAGCGGCTACGGTGCGTTTGGCGAGTTTAAATACGCCAGCGAACTGGTGGAGTTTGTGCGCGCCGAAACTGGCAATGACTTTCATATTGAAGTGGGCTGCTACCCCGAAACGCACCCGCAGGCCAAGTCACCACAGGCCGACTTGGCGGCGTACTTGGTGAAAGTGAAAGCCGGTGCCAGCTCCGCCATTACCCAGTACTTTTTTAACAGCGATGCCTACTTTCGCTTTTGCGACGATGCCCACCAGCTGGGCGCGACGATTCCGGTGGTGCCCGGCATCATGCCGATCCTTAGTTCGTCACAGCTTATGCGCTTTAGCGATGCCTGTGGCGCTGAGATTCCGCGCTGGGTACGCCTGCGCCTGCAGGAGTTTGGTGACGACACCGCATCTATCAAAGCATTTGGTTTAGATGTTGTGACGGACCTGTGCGACCAGCTGCGCAATGGCGGCGTGCCGGGTTTGCATTTCTACACCATGAACCAAGCCGCTGCCAGCGTAGAGATTTGCAAACGGCTGAACTTGGCCTGACGGTATGCGCAAACCCCTGCGTGACCGCCCAACGTTGAGCATACGCTGGCTGGGTTTTGGCTGCGCGGTGTGGTGCGTAATGGCAATGACCGGGTGCGCCAGTGTGGCACCCGTACCCGCTATACCCGCTGTACCCGCCAAGATGCAACTTCAAGCAGCACCACTGCCTGCGGCAGCGGGCAGCCTTCCACCCACCCACGCTGCTGCGCACGTACACGTGCCCCTGGGCGAGGCACAGCCGTTGGTTGAACCAGCCTTGGCGACGGTTCAAAATACACCCGCCGCTGTGTTGGGTGAAGCGCTGCTCCCACCGCGCAATGTCGCCACCACGGGCACGGAGGCGGGCATAGCCTCTTGGTACGGCCCCGGTTTTCAGGGCCGGCGCACCGCCAGCGGCGAACGTTTTAACACCCAGGCTATGACTGCCGCCCACAAAACCCTGCCTTTTGGCACCCGCGTGCGCGTTACATCTGCAGCTACGGGCAAAGAAGTGGTGGTGCGTATTAACGACAGAGGCCCGTTCATTGCGGGGCGCATTATTGACCTCAGCCGTGCTGCCGCGCAGGCGCTGGGGTTTGTGGGTATCAAACGGGTTGAATTACAAGTGCTGCCTTAAAGCCTGTGATATGCTTGTTTTTGTAAATAATTTAAAACACCCCTGAAAGATGTAACAACATGGAACTGACCCAAATGGTTCGCAGTGTATTTATATTTGCGTTAGTCGTGGTTTGCAGTCAAAGCTTTGCCCAAACACGTTACGCATGCCGCTTGGCTGATGGCCGCACTGTGGCATCTGACCGCCCTTGTGCCAGCGGCCAAAATTTGACTTACTACGGCCCGCAAACCGACCGGCCCAATTATGGCGGCAGCGGTTACAGCGCCAGGCAAACGGGCGCACCTGAATACCTTAAGTACATGAGCCCCACGTGCAGCTCGATGCACGATGCCATCCGCACCAGCAATGCACGTGGCGTGAAAGCCGAAGCTGCTGAAGAAGCCCGTAGAAACTACAGCATTGAGTGCGCCGCTAATGAGAGCGAAGCCAGCCGCAGACTGTCAACAGAACGCGGAGAAAAAATACAAGCCGGCCAGGAGGCTCAACGCGCTGAAGAATCAAACCAGCGCGATGCTGCGGTCAAGGCCCAACAGTGTGGCGAGTCTAAGCGCATTTTGGTTGCCAAGCGTGCGCGTACCGACTTGACTGAGGGTGAAAAAGGTGACCTGAAACGTTTTGAAGACACCTACAAAGCCCGCTGCGCGGGATAACAGTCTACATCTTATGCACCATCTACTTTGCACTTTACTTGCCGTGGGTTTGCTCACACCGCTAGGCGCTGCAGCGCAAGAAGGCGGGCCTTACGGTGACTACCGTGTTCGCCGCACTGACCACCTCAACTACCTCAGCAGCAGTTGCCGCAGCCTGTATGACTTGGCTGTTCAGCGCCCCAACAGCGCAACAACACCGTATGCTTTGCAACGCATGCGCGATGCGCAAGAGGCTTTTCAAGAAAAATGCCAAGAAGAGCTTTTTGAGGCCCACGAGCGGGTGCAAAAAGACCAATTCGACAAACGCAACCAGCGCACCGAGACCGAAAAAACCCTGCGTGAAGCTGATGCACAGCGTGCGCGCGACCAAAGTACCCTGCGCGCGCAGTGCATCGAGTCGCGCCGGATTATTGCCAAAAAATACGAACGCACCGACCTGAGCGCAGGCGAAAAGCAAGACTTGGCGCGGTTTGAAGAGAATGTGCGCGCGCGCTGCCCCTTAAGTGCCGCAGCCAGCACTGCAGCCAACGCCAGCGCAGCCAAATGACACGCCAGCCCATGGGGCAGCGTCTGCGCTGTGGGTCTGCAACGCTACTTGCTCTGTACGCCAGTGTGCTCATGCTGGTGGCCCACGCACAGGCCCAAGCTGCCGAGAAATATGGCAAAACATTGGTTGCGGTCATCGACCTGCCGCAAGACGCTATTGCTGCCTACGCCAGCTTCAAGCCCTCCCCGGTTAACGCCAACGCCCCGGCTATTGAAAGCAAATTGACCGGCAACTCAGTGGAATGGCGTGGTGATGCCATACCCACACCTTCGCAAGGTAATCCCTACCTCATGGTGCTCAAAATAGGCGGCGAGGTGATAGCGGATGGCCCGGTGCAAAGCCAATGGCTGTTTAGCTGGAGCCGCCCCACGCCCAATGGCGATGTCAGGTCTGCCGTGGCGGGGTTCCCGGCGGTAGAGGCGCAGGGCAAAGCAGGCCAGTACCTGCGGTTGGTGGCAGTGTCTAACCCCACTAGCTTTAAAGAAGACTTGCAGACTATTCCATCGGTGGGCTTTCTGGGTGCGACCAATGTCAAAATTACCTCGGTGCAGGTGGAGCTGTGGACAGGCTTGCCCGGCAACAGTTTCAAAGATATTTTTGGGGCATTGGCCTGGTTGATTTTTTCGGGCTTGATCGTACTTTCGGGTTGGTGGTTTTTCCGCCGACCACGCTAAGCAAGCCTTTGTCCCCATCAATACAGCCCCAACCCGTGGGGCCTGCCGCACTTGGCCTGCGCAGTGGCACAATCTAAGCACACCACTTTAAGGAACATTGTATGAAGATCGAAACTATTGCCGTGCACGGCGGCTACACGCCCGACCCCACCACCAAAGCCGTAGCGGTGCCCATTTACCAAACCGTAGCCTACGCGTTTGACAACACCCAGCATGGCGCAGACCTGTTTGACCTGAAAGTAGCCGGCAACATTTACAGCCGCATCATGAACCCTACCAACGGCGTGCTGGAGGCTCGCGTGGCCGCACTAGAGGGCGGCATTGGCGCGCTGGCGGTAGCCTCAGGCATGGCGGCTATTTCGTATGCCATTCAAACCATCACAGAGGCCGGTGACAACATTATTTCGGCCTCTACTTTGTATGGCGGCACCTACAACCTGTTTGCCCACACCTTTCCGCAAATGGGCATTGAAGTGCGCTTTGCCGACTACCGCGACCCGGCATCGTTTGGCAAACTGATCGACGCACGCACCAAAGCCATTTACTGCGAGTCGATTGGCAACCCACTGGGCAACATTACCGACATTGCTGCACTGGCCAAAGTAGCGCATGACCATGGCGTGCCGTTGATTGTGGACAACACCGTGCCCAGCCCGTACCTGTGCCGCCCGTTTGAGCATGGCGCAGACATCGTGGTGCACTCACTGACCAAATACCTGGGCGGCCATGGCACCACCATTGGCGGTGCAGTGGTGGACTCGGGCAAGTTCCCGTGGGCCGAGCACAAAGCCCGCTTCAAGCGTTTGAACGAGCCTGACGTGAGCTACCACGGCGTGGTCTACACCGAGGCCCTAGGCCCCGCCGCCTTCATTGGCCGCTGCCGCGTGGTGCCACTGCGCAATATGGGCGCAGCTTTAAGCCCGATGAACGCGTTCCAAATTTTGCAAGGTATTGAAACATTGGCCTTGCGCATGGACCGCATTTGCGAGAACGCTGTCAAAGTGGCCACCTACCTGCAAAAGCACGCCAAAGTAGCCTCGGTCAACTATGCAGGTTTGCCTGACCATCCTGACCACGCCTTGGTGAAAAAAATCATGGGTGGCCGCGCATCGGGCATTATCAGCTTTACGCTGAAAGGTGAGGGCAAGAGTAATGAGGGCCGCGAGGCCGGTGCGCGCTTTCAAGACGCGCTCAAGTTGTTCACGCGCCTGGTCAATATTGGCGATGCCAAGTCATTGGCCTGCCACCCTGCATCCACCACGCACCGCCAATTGAACCCTGCTGAGCTGGCCAAAGCCGGTGTCAGCGAAGGCATGGTGCGTTTGTCTGCGGGTATTGAGCACATAGACGACTTGATCGAAGATTTAGAGCAAGCGCTAGCGGCTGTGTAGCAAACCAAGACCGTAGGGCTTACGGTCTTGGTTCTAGTGCCCACCTTAAATGTACCCATTCGCTGGCTTGGACGCTGTGGAGATACCGCGCTGATGTGACGTGAATACCACGCCATCGGCTAGGGCTTGTTGTTTGCGATGCTGCCCATGAAGTTAGACAGTACGCCCAGCAGCTCTGGGTCTGCGCTCTTCATGGCATCTGCTACCAGCGCCGAGCCTGCGCGGTCTAGCCTGGTGCGTAAACTGCCATCGATGTTGCCAATCTTGGCGCCGGTGTCTTTTAATGCTTTTAAAGTGTCTGCCGCGTTGCGCTCGCTCATAGCCCAACCACGCTCTTCTGCCGCTGCGGCTGCGCGGATTACCGCATCGCGTTGAGCGCTGGGCAGCTCTTCCAGTTTTTTGCGGTTAATCAGCACAATATTGCGGGGCTGCCAAGCATTGGCTGGGTAAAACCAAGGCAGTTTTTCCCAGATCTTGGTGTCGATGCCTTGCGCTGCAGATGTGAACACCGCCGTGATTTTGCCGCCCTGTACAGCGGCTGCCAAATCGGGTGTTTCTACCAACACTGTTTCTGCACCCAGAATCTCGCCCAAACGTTTGACGGAGGGTGAGTTCTCTCTGAGCTTCACGCCCTTCAGGTCGGCTACCGACCGGATTTCTTTGTCTGAAAAAAGCCCCTGCGGGGGCCATGCCACCGAGTACAGCAAAACGATGTTGAGATCAACAGCTTTCTTTTCTGCCAGCGGACGCGACAGGTTCCATAGTTTGCGCGAGTTCACATAGCTGGTGCTAAGCAGCGGCACAGCGTCCAGCGCAAACACTGGGTGAACCTGGCCTAGGCTGGGGCCAAACACCTCGCCTAGCGCTAGTTTGCCCTCAATCACGGCTTTGCGAATCTCTGGTGCTTTGACCAACGCGCCCGCAGAATGCACGGTGATTTTGACTTGTCCATTGGTGCGCTCGCTCACATCGCTTGCGAATACGCGCAAATTCTTGACGTGAAAACTGGTTTCTGGATAGCCGGTTGCCAAGTCCCACGCCACTTGGGCCGAGGCCACTTGGCATACGGTCGCAACCCCAAAGAACGCTGAAGCATACGTAATGCGTTTCAACGCCAACTTAAAATTTAACATATGCACCTCACTTTTTAATACTTTCTTACACCAAACTTAGTGTATCAGCAAAGCACAAAAGTGTGATGGAGAAATGCACCAGCGTAGCCATATAAATCCAGCAGCCTGCAAAATTAGGCGCGCCGGGCTGAAGTTGGTGGTGCTGGCAGCGCTACTCAGCGCTCGTCGTAACTAACGACGATGTGCTGCGAGGCACACAGCGCCTGACAGGTCAACACAAAACCTTTGTCAATTTCCCACTGCTCTAGCGTAAAGTTCTTCAGCATGGTGACTTTGCCTTCCAGTACCTTAGCGCGGCAGGTGCAGCACACGCCACCTTTGCAGGCGTAGGGCAGGTCCAAGCCGCCCTGCAGTGCGGTGTCTAGCACATTGTCTTGCGCGTCCATGCCAAAACTGCTGGTCTTGCCGTCCAGCACTACGTCCAGGCTAAAGGCTTTACGGGTGGCGCTGGTGTGGGGCGCTGCGGGGGCTTTGCGGTCGGTGGGCGCACCTGATGCAAAACGTTCTGCGTGTACGCGCGCAGGGTCAATGCCCGCACCTGCTAATGCACGCTGGGCCGCCTCAATCATAGCTTCAGGCCCACAGATAAACACTTCGGCAATTTGACCTACGGGCACGGTTTGGGCCAGCAAGGCGCTAATCCGCGCCTGGTCCAAGCGGCCGTGGAGCAAGGCTACCTCTTGCGGCTGGCGCGACAGCACATGGGTGAGCGATACACGCTCCTTATACCGGTTTTTCAGGTCTTGCAACGTTTCGCTAAACATGATGCTGCTGCTGCGCTGGTTGCCATACACCAAGCTAAAGCGCGTGTGGGGCTCTGTAGCCAGCGTGTGCGCCATGATCGACAAAACAGGGGTAATGCCCGAGCCTGCCGCAATGCCTAGCCGGTGCATGCTGTGCGCGTTGGCCAGTGCGGTCTTGGGTGTAAAGCGCCCATCGGGCGGCATCACATCAAGCTCGTCACCCACCTGCAGGGCCGTAGTAGCCCAGGTGCTGAAAATACCCCCTTCTACCCGCTTGATACCCACGCTAATTTCCTGCGCGCTGGCAAGCAGTGCGGGCGTGCTGCACAGGGAATAGCTGCGCCGCACCGCCTGGTCGTTCACCATGGCACGCAGCGTGACAAACTGGCCTGGTATAAAGGTAAAAGTATCGCGCAGATCAGGCGGAATGGCTAATGTAATGGCGGCGGACTCACTAGTCAAAGGGGTAATGCGTTTGACATACAGGGGGTGAAAATGCGGCGTGCTCATGGACAGAAAGGGCGGTTCAAGTTCATGCTTAGTAGGGCTTAAAGTAATCAAACGGCTCCAGGCAGTCCAGGCATTTGTACAGCGCTTTGCAGGCGGTAGAGGCGAAGTGGGAGGTTTCGGTAGTGTTGCTGCTGCTGCACCGAGGGCAGGGCACATTTTTTATGCGATTTGCGCCTATCGCCCAAGTAAATGCTGGATAGTTAGCTATTAAATTAGGAGTTTTAGAGTGGGCTGCAGTGGCACTGCATTGTGGCGGGGCAATACCGTAATTGCGCAGTTTGGCTTTAGCGGCTTCGGTCATCCAGTCGGTGGTCCACGCGGGAGCCAGTTGGGTAACCACGCGTGCGCTTATGTGGGCACAAGCCAATGCGGCTGCTACATCGTCTTCAATCTGCCCCATGGCGGGGCAGCCGCTGTAGGTGGGGGTAATGACAACTTCGACCGTGCCATCGGCAGCCCAGCGCACGTCACGCAAAATGCCCAGTTCGCGGATGCTCACTACAGGTATTTCAGGGTCGGGCACTTGCTCTAGCAATCGCCAGATGCTGTCCAGTTGCGCAGGCGCAGCGGTGCTTTGCAGTGCCATCACCAGGTAGCCTCGGGGTGCGCGCGGGCCAGGCTTTGCATTTCTGCCAACAGATAGCTTAGGTGCTCAGAGTGCAGGCCTTCTTTGCCGCGTGAGATGTGGCCAATTAGGCTGGGCATCTGCAAGGTAGCTTGCGCCACCACGCTGCTTACCATGCTGTGCCATGTGCTGTGCAGCGCGGCCATGTCGATGGCATCTAGCTCTAGCGGGCTGGGTGTAAACCATTCTTGTGTAAAAGGCAGCACATGGTCGAGCGCAGCTTGCATGCGGGTGTGCGATTCGGCTGTGCCGTCGCCCAGGCGCAGCAGCCAGTCGGACGCATGGCGCAGGTGGTAGCGCACTTCTTTAAGGCTCTTGGCGGCTATGGCGGCCAACTGGGTGTCGCTAGAGTTTTGTAGCTGCGCCCACACCAAGTTCATCAGCGCGGCGTAGACAAAGTTACGCGCAATCGTCACCGCGTAGTCCATGTCGGTTTGTACTGACGGGGCCAACGCAGTGCGGTGTGGTAGCTCTAGCAGGGTGTAGTTAAGAAACTGCTCTGGGTTGCGAAAGTAGGCCAGCTTGTCTTCGGTGGTGTTGCCGATCATGCTGGCAGCGTACTGGTAGAGCATGCGTGCTTGGCCAATATGGTCTAGGCCTATATTGGCCATGGCAATGTCTTCTTCCAGCACGGGGCCGTGGCTGCACCACTGGGCAACGCGCTGGCCGTGGACCAGTGCGTTGTCGGCCAAATGCAAGATGTAGCTAGTTTGCATTACATATGCCCCGCCGCATCGGGAATCTCATAAAACGTGGGATGGCGGTAAATTTTGTCAGCGGCCGGGTCAAACAGCTCGCCCTTGTCCTCAGGTTGGCTGGCGGTAATGTCTTTGCTGGCCACCACCCAAATACTCACGCCCTCCATGCGCCGTGTGTACACATCGCGCGCCATGTTCAGCGCCTGCTGCGCGTCGGCGGCATGCAGGCTGCCGCAATGCTTGTGCTCTAGGCCTTGCTTGCTGCGGGTGAAAACTTCAAAAAGCGGGAGTTCTTGGGCCATATCAAGCCGCCTCCCGTAGCAAAGAAGCCTTCTGCTTAGCCGCATAGGCCATAGCCGCTTCGCGCACCCAGGCGCCGTCGTTATGCGCCTTCACGCGGGTGGCCAGGCGTTCGTTGTTGCAGGGCCCGTTGCCGTTGACGGTGGCCCAAAACTCAGCCCAATCGATGGCGCCATAGTCATGCGCTTGGCGCGCCTCGTTCCACTGGAGGTCCGCATCCGGCAGGCTCACGCCCAGCACCTGGGCTTGGGGCACGGCGGCATCTACAAAGCGCTGGCGCAGTTCGTCGTTGCTGATGCGCTTTATGCCCCAGCGCATGCTTTGGCCGGTGTTGGGGCTGTCGCTGTCGGGCGGGCCAAACATGGCTAGTACGGGCCACCACCAGCGGTTGACGGCCTCTTGCACCATGGCTTTTTGCGCTGGCGTACCGCGCACCATGGTCAGCAGGCTCTCATAGCCTTGGCGCTGGTGGAAACTTTCTTCTTTGCAAATACGGACCATAGCCCGCGCATACGGCCCGTAGCTGCAGCGGCACAGCGGCACCTGGTTCATGATGGCGGCGCCGTCTACCAGCCAGCCCACCACGCCGGTGTCGGCCCAGGTCAGCGTGGGGTAGTTAAAAATACTGCTGTACTTGGCCTTGCCCGTGTGCAGGGCATCCAGCATTTGGTCGCGCGACGTGCCCAGGGTTTCGGCTGACGCATACAAATACAGGCCGTGCCCGGCCTCGTCTTGCACTTTGGCCAGCAAAATGGCCTTGCGTTTGAGCGATGGCGCGCGCGATATCCAGTTGCCCTCGGGCTGCATACCTATGATTTCGCTGTGCGCATGCTGGCTTATTTGGCGCACCAGTGTTTTGCGGTAGGCCTCGGGCATCCAGTCTTGGGCTTCAATTTTGCCGTCGGCCTCAATTTGTGCGTCAAAGCGCATTTGGCTTCGCTGCTGGGCTGCACTGGCGAGCGCAGGCACCGCAGCGAGTGGGGTTTTAAGCGCGGGGGTGGGCTGGCAGCCGTGGTCTGGAATGTCTAAGGCTTGGGTGTACACGCTTAATCTCCAATACCGGCAGAAAAAACCGATTTTAGGCGATTATAGCAATTAGCCAACCAACCGGTCGGTTAATTAAAACCCCTTGAAAGCTGCTTGTAGGCTGGCCAGTTTTTTAAGAGGCCGGGGCAAAGCTGTGGGTGTTAAATACCGACTGCCCTGATGCATGCTCAGAATGGTCGGATTCTCCTTCGCCCAGGGGCAACTCCACATAGCCACTGTGGATGCGCTGATCACCGCGCACAATTTGGCTGGGGTCTACGGTAATGGTGCCGCTGTAGTACAGGGCGGCCAGGCAGGCTTCCAGGCGTTCAGTCGGCAGGCGGGTTTGCTGCGCTAGCGGGCCCAGGTGCATGGGCTGCTGGCTGAGCATGCTGATCAGGTTCATATGGTCTTGGTGCAGCCAGCTTTGCGGCAACACCGACAAGCGGCGCAGGTAAATAGGCTCGCAGGTGTAGGCATCGGGCAAGGGTGCATTTTTAGTGCGGCTGGCGTACACCCACATCAGGCGCTCCAGCGCCAGTACCTCAAAGTCGTGCGGCATGGCGCTGGCTTCTTGGGGCCGGTGGCGCCACGAGGCCAGCGCCAAGTCAATGGCCTTGGCTTCGGGCAGTAAGCCTGCGCGCCAGCCGGTAAAGTCCACTACCGCCACCAAGCGGCCTTCAAAGTGCAGGTGGTAAGTGCCTTTGTGCAAATTACTCTGGCGGCTGGCCACTTGTTCGCCCAGCGCAAAATGGGTCAGTAGGCGGGGCAAGGTGGCGGCAAAGTCGTTCAGGCGGCTGGCGCACTGGTACCCGTTGCCCAGTTCAATGCTCAGCACCGCATCGATAGCTTCAGGAAGGGGCTCGGTAAAGGCCACGGGCCGGCTGGTTTGCTGGGGGTAGATGGTCAGCGGGGAATGGGGTGCGTCGGGGTTGGCAATCAAGAGGCCCCGGTTGCTGGTGGTGCTTACGCTGGGGCTGTTAATCAGCCACAGGTCGGCATCTTCAAAAGGCGAGACTTCCCAACGGCTTTGTGAGGCGGCTGCCGACAGCACATGCGCGGTGGCCGTTAACGCATCTTTGCGGCTAAAGCCCAGCAGGCCCATTCGTAACAGGGGAAGTTCCATAACGCCTCAACGTAGTTTTTACACCTCACAATAAAGGCGTATATACGTATTATTTGGCGTTTGGCTAGGTTTGAACATCACCCATTTGGGTGAGGCGGGCGCTTAATTTGTAACTAAAGTGCGCAGCAAGCCTAGCCGGCAGCATCCACCGCAAAGCCCTTGCCGCGCCCACGGCCCAGCGCTTCCAGCACCTGGGGCAAGGCCGCGTTGAGGCTGGCTTTCAAGGTGTGCGGCGGGTTGATTAAGAACATGCCGCTTTCCCGCAAACCAGGGCGTTTGGGAGGCAGAGGTTTGCCGTCGGGGCTGATTTTGACCACCGGGGCTGCGCTTTTGTCATCCTCACCCATACCGATGTTCAGCGTCGCGTGCAGCCACGACTTTTTGGCCAGCAAGGCCAAGCTTTTCAGGCGGCGCGGCAGGTCGTGCGACTCGGCCCGGGGAATCACCGGGTACCACACCGCATACGTGCCGGTAGGAAAGCGCTTGAGTGCGTCTTGCACCGCTGCGCTCACGCGGCCGTAGTCGCTTTTCATCTCGTAGCTAGGGTCAATCAGCACCAAAGCGCGTTTGTTGGGCGGCGGCAACAGCGCTTTGAGCGCCTCAAAGCCGTCCGAACGCTCCACGCTGATCATGCGGCCTGCGCCCAGCTGGGCCATATTGCCGTCCAATGCCGTGGCATCGGTGCCATGCAGCTCAAACAGCTTGAGTTTGTCGCGCGTGGAGGCCACCGTGCCTGCCCGCAGCTGGCTGTGCATCACAAAAGGCGAGCCGGGGTAGATTTTAAGGCCTTTGGTAGGGGCGTTGGCGTTAAAACTGCCAATACAGTCGATGTAGTCTTGCAGTGCAGTTGCTACGGTAATTGTAGCTGACTGTGTAGCATTTCCTTGGGCGAAAGGCTGATATTGCTTCAAAAAGTCAGGTGTAAACAGCTTGTGCACACCCTCTGCAGCTTCTGCGCTTTTTTGGGCAAATTCACCGTCCAGGCGGTACAGCCCTGCACCCGCATGGGTGTCTACCACCGTGATGCCCGCGTCTTTCAGGGTCAGGTATTTGAGTGTGGCAATCAGCGTGATGTGCTTGAGCACATCGGCGTGGTTGCCTGCGTGAAAGGCGTGGCGGTAAGAAAGCATAAGTTGATGGTAACGCCGAAACGGCTTATTTGACCTAAGTGCTTGATTTTGCTTATAATAGAAGGCTTCGCAGCGTTTAGCTATGCCCGCGGCAAGATTGACGAAGCCCAGCTCCTGGCCGCACGCTACCGCGTGCTGTAATGAGCAGTTTTCTCAAAAACCTACCTAAGAGGCTCTCACCAGAAGAGCACCGACCGTAGAAAAGGCATGCTACAAACCCTTCTTGCTATTGAAAAGAGAAACTCATGACTACGTACAGCGCTAAACCCGCCGACGTGACGCACGAGTGGTTTGTGATTGACGCCACCGATAAGGTGCTCGGACGGATTGCCAGCGA
>JAYSRE010000234.1:0-2597 GCA_043721235.1 Polaromonas sp.
TGTGACAACAATCAACGCACGAAATTTTAGGCTCCGCGTCTTGTCAGTGCATCTAGGTTACGCGCTCTAATCGATTACAGGCGTTATTAGTTGTGATTTATTTCACATGTGTGATTTAAAAACCCAATAGTGAACCTATCAGTGTGACTACGCAATGGTTACAACTACCACGTGCCTTCTTTGAGATCAATACCAGCTGCGGTCAGTGCTGCGTCAGTTAGCCACAACCTTGGCGAGTTGTCATTAAGGCAACGACAAAGTGGGCTGCTTGCTGGCTTGAATATCAGCATCAGCTGCGCGACGCCAAAAATTGCTTAACGTCTCGCTAGCCGCTTTTGCACTGGCCTGCGCGCCGTAGCGCACCGAAATTTTGCGCACAAAGCGAATGGGTTTTTGCCCCCAGGCATCGTTTTGTTGTAGTTTAGCCGTCAAAGCTTCTGACAATTCTTTGGAACTGCCGGCAAAGCTACGGGCGGTGCTGACGGCAATATGAAATCGCAGCGGAACTTCTATCCGGCTGTCTTTGTCGGTCATCATGCCCAAGGCAATCAAACGAGACAAACGGTCGCTAAGGTTACCGCCTAACGACTTGCGCGGCATGATGAGCGCATAAATATCTTTATCTACATGGGCTACGGTGTCATGCTCGCGTGCCACAGTGCGCAGCATGCGCACAACCCGCTCTTGGGTGCGTGCACGGGGCGGCCTGCCATGGTCGCTAGTGTATTGCGGGCTGTGCTTTACTTCGATGTAAGCCACCGCAACATCGTGCTTTAAATTTTGTGCTTCGTCCCACAGGCTGGCCATGGTGTCGGGCAGCAGGCGTGAGGTAACAAACCCTGTCATCGGGTCGGTACCTGCCAGCGTGCTGCTGCGCACGGTTTTGGCATGTTGCGATTTAGCGTGCAAATGCAGCGTCAGCAGCAGTAATGGCATCTCAAACGCCAGCGCGTACAGGGGGGCGTTGTAGGGCAGCCAGGGCAGCGACGCGTAGCCAAAATGCTCTACTATTGACAGTCCGTAGGCTATAAACAGGGGGGTATAGGCTGCCAGCCACAACAGAGCTGTTTTTCTGCGGTCTATTATCCAAGCCCGTACCGTTATGGTCACAGTCATCAAACTGAACACAAACGGCTGCACCATAAACAAGACAGTGCGCAAAGTTGCATTCTCGATAAAAATGTATGCCGTCACGGCAACGACGTTGGTAACCAGCATCATGAAAACCGTGGTGCGCAACCATCTGGGAGAGGTATGGTTTAAAAAGAGGATGCGGCAAAATTGCAACAGCAATGCAGTCGCGAGTATGGAGCAAACACCAATGGATATGTCGGGCCATTGGATTGATTCGCTCCACAGCAGATAACTGCCCAAACCAGAAAAACTTGCAATGACAAAAACCACGCTGACGGCGTAGGCAGCGTACCAGGCATAAGTGCTGCTACGGTAGGCTACAGCCAGCGTCAAGCTGGTGATGACCATGTAGACGATCACGCCCAGAATAAAGCCCAGCTCCAGCAAATTTGATTGCAATACCTGGTTAGCCTGCGCAGTGGGCAGCAATGAAGCCTGCAGGCGTATGGGAATGAGGCTGTACACCGCGACATAAAAATCCTGGGGTCCTTGGGCCACAGTGGACAAGTCAAACTGCGGCGTTAAAGTTTTTTTAGCCCATTGGATGTGTGCCAGCAAATCACCGGCACTTTGCTGTGTCCAGCTACCATCAGTGCCAGGCAAATGCAATACTATTTTGTCGGTAAATGGCTTGGAAAAATTTAACGTCCACCGCGTGGCAACAGCCTGGGCAGGCATGTGAACGCGCAAACGCAACCATAGGGGATTTTGGTCAGTAGCGTGGTAGGCCACGCTGTTGTCAAATGGGCTGAAATCTGCCAGTGGGCTGCCCGCAACCTGTGCGGCCGTTATATGGCTGACAGTGGCGCCATGGCGAAAAACTGCTACGGACAATTCAGGCTGGCCTGCCGCCATTGCCGCCATTGCCGCCATTGCCGCCGCAGGCACGCTGGTGCCCTGCGCCAGGCCCGGCAAGGGCTGTAGCAGCGCCAGCTGGCAAAGCATAAACGTAACAAAAATTCGAACAGACAGCATGTTGAAGGCGTAATAGACAAGTAATAAATCGAATCTTTGATTTTCAATCAACGGGGGCAAGGCGCGCAAGTTTTACAACTTCACGGCATTGCAAGGCGTGCAATAGTTCACAAGGCTGTGCGTACACCGTGTCCTGCCCGAAGGTGCGAAAATACAGCCATGAACGCCCCTACCGAACCCAGTGCGTGGCTGCAAGCTGCTGCCGACCCTGATGTGCAGCCTGCAGCTACCCTGCAAGCGCCGCTGCCTGCGCAAGACACCAGCAGCACGCGCACTGCCTTTGAAAACAACAAACTCGACAAACGACTGTGCCGCCTGGTGGGCCAGGCTATTGTGGACTACGGCATGATTGTGCAGGGCGACAAGGTGATGGTGTGCGTCTCGGGCGGCAAAGACAGCTACGCCTTGCTGGACATTTTGCTCAAACTGCAAAAGCGCGCACCGATAGATTTTGAGCTGATCGCCGTCAACCTCGACCAAAAGCAACC
>JAYSRE010000235.1:0-2584 GCA_043721235.1 Polaromonas sp.
GCGGCATCAAGGAGGAGTCGCCGGCCCTAGGCCGGCACGGGGAACAGCCGCGTAGCTGAGCACGCCACCGGCCTGGCCCCGCGAAGCCGTCACCAGCGCGCGAATGAACAAAACAGCCAATATCATTTATACAAACCTGAACAGACAGAATCTAGCGGTAATTTGACAACCCCATTTAGTTCAATAATAATTGAACAATGAAACTAATTACGAAGCTCACCAAAGGTGCCAAAATTGCCGAAACCGAGGCCGTGCGCGCACTGGGTGCGTTGGCGCAAACCCAGCGACTGCGCACCTTTCGCGCCTTGGTGGTAGCAGGTACACAAGGGCTTACCCCCAGTGCCATTGCCGCCATGCTGGACATTGCGCCCAGCGCGCTGTCTTTTCACCTCAAAGAACTGTCACACAGCGGTTTGGTCAGCGTAGAGCAGCAAGGTCGCAACCTGATTTACCGGGCTAACTTTGCGCAAATGAACACGCTGCTGGCCTACCTGACAGAGCACTGCTGCGCGGGCACGGCTTGCGAAGTGCAGGCACCTGCGGCCTGTTGCTAGGCCAGTGGGATCCGTTTACGCCAACCAGTTGGGGCCTGCATACCAACGCGACACTATTATTTATATAGCTGCTTAAGCAGTATTTTCTTGGGCGATAGCCCTTATTTTCATAAATTAACTGTTTTTATTTTTTGGAGTGAACGATGTCAAAACCACTGAATGTACTTTTTTTATGCACCCACAACTCTGCCCGTAGCATCTTGGCCGAGGCTTTGACCAACCACCTAGGGCGCGGCAACTTCAAAGGCTTCTCGGCAGGCAGCAGCCCACGCGATAATCAGCAGCCCAACCCGCTAGGATTGCAAGTGCTGCGCCACGCAGGCATAGCCACCGATGGCCTGAGCAGCAAAAGCTGGGATGACTTTGCGCTGCCAGATGCCCCCCAGATGGACCTGATCATCACAGTGTGTGACAACGCTGCAGGTGAGGTGTGCCCCTACTGGCCAGGCCAACCCGCCACCGCCCACTGGAGCTACCCCGACCCTAGCGCAGGCGATGCCAGCGACGCAGACAAACTGATTGCTTTTAAACAAACCATGCTGGCGATTAAACGGCGCATAGAACTGCTGATCAGCCTGCCGCCCGAAAAATTACAAGCCGTTGCACTGCAAACCAGCGCCCGAGACCTGGCAAAGTCATGAGCCAGACCACTCTGCACACCGTGACCCTGGCTACCCCGCACCACACCCTCTCCCAAAAAGCCTTTGCCGAATGCCTGGGCACCGCCATGCTGCTGTGCGCGGTGATTGGCTCGGGCATCATGGCGCAGCGCTTAAGCGGCGGCAACAACGGTGTGGCGCTGCTGGCCAACACACTGGCTACCGTATTTGCACTGTTTGTACTGATCGAAGTGCTAGGGCCAATCAGCGGCGCGCACTTTAACCCGCTGGTAACCCTTATTTTTATAAGAAATAAGCCTGTCGCCCAAGGAAATGCTGCACAGTTAGCTACTATTTTTATAGTATCTCAATGCTTGGGTGCGGTGCTGGGTGCATGCCTTGCCAATGCCATGTTTGACCTGCCAGTGCTGCACACCAGCACCAAGCTGCGCGGCGGCTGGGGCCAGTGGCTGGCCGAAGCCGTGGCCACTGCAGGCTTGGTCTTTGTCATCGCCCGAGCGGGCGCAGCCAGCGTGCATGCCAAAGCCAGCGCGCTGGTGGCCTGCTACATTGGCGCGGCGTACTGGTTTACGGCTAGCACCTCGTTTGCCAACCCCGCCGCCGTGCTGGGCCGCATGCTGTCAGACAGCTTTGCAGGCATCGCGCCTGCCAGTGCGCTGGGTTTTGTAGCGGCGCAGTGTGCAGGGGCAGCCATCGGCTGGGCGGCATGTAAGCAGCTAGAACCCTCTTTGAAATAAAGTACCCGCCGCCGTCACTTGCATCACCCACTATGTCTCGCCTACGCACCCTCACCTCGCCTACCGCCCTGCCTGCCCTGCAAAGCCAGTTTGCACAGTACACCAGCGGGCGCAATCTAGCCCAGTCGCTTGACCCCACAGGCCACGCCCCGCGTATTTTGCTGCTGTATGGCTCGCTGCGCCCACGCGCGTTTTCCCGTTTGGCAGTGGAGGAAGCCGCGCGCCTGCTGCAGTTTTTTGGCGCAGAAACCCGTATCTTCGACCCGTCTGACCTGCCCCTGCCCGACCAAATCGAGAACGACAACCACCCGGCGGTAACCGAACTGCGCGAATTGTCGTTATGGTCCGAGGGCCAAGTGTGGTGCAGCCCCGAGCGGCATGGCGCAATTACTGGCGTGATGAAGCTGCAAATCGACCACCTGCCCTTAAACCTAGGCGCGCTACGCCCCACACAGGGCCGCACACTGGCCGTGATGCAGGTAAGCGGCGGCTCGCAGTCGTTTAACGCTGTCAATACCCTGCGCCTGCTAGGCCGCTGGATGCGCATGGTCACCATTCCTAACCAAAGCAGTGTGGCCATGGCGTACAAAGAATTTAACGACCAAGATCGTATGCGCCCCAGCAGCTACTACGACCGCATCGTCGACACCATGGAAGAGCTGGTGCGATTTAC
>JAYSRE010000236.1:0-18866 GCA_043721235.1 Polaromonas sp.
CCAATTTCGCCACCCGCGCGGTTTTATATTCAAAGTGAGCGGCACATGCCGTTCGCTGTCATTAGGTCAGCCTTCTATTTTAACCCGGAAACAGCCGCCTAGACCAGTCAACGGGCCCTGCCCCTTGGCACTTGCACACTGTGCACCATACAGCGCGCCTCTTAGTGCACCGGCCGGCCGTCAAACGCGTGGCATCTTGCAGCTGGTGGGCATTTCAGCTTGGGCCATCGGCACGGTTTTGACCACCCTGAAGCCGTAGCCTGAGCCCTCTACGTCAAATTTCACCCCAGGACTGCCTACTTTGTCCATCAAACCCACCACCAGCGGCTGCTGAAACTGGTGGTCGCTGGCGCGCATCACGCCTTTTTGGCCCGCAAAAGTCACGTCGGCTTTTTCCAGCGCCCGGCTGATGGCTGCTATGTCAAGCGCGCCTGCCTTGAGCGGCGCAGCTTGCAGTGCCTGGGCCAGCGCCTGGACCATCAGCTGCATGCGCAGGTGCACATAGTCATCAGCAGGCTTGGGAAAGCGCTGTTTGAAGCTTTGGTAGAAGGCCTCTGACTCTTTGCTGGCCACATTGGGCAGCCAGTCGGCCACGGCCACCACCTTGCCTACGCCGGCCTCACCGATGGCAGCGGGCGCGCCCAGCGCGTTACCGTAGAAAGTGTAGAACTTGCCTTGGTAGCCCGCCTCTTTGCAGGCCTTCACCAAGAGCGTTAAATCGTTGCCAAAGTTGCCGGTAATGATGGCGGTAGCACCGCTGGCGATGATTTTGGCCGCGTAGGGGGCAAAGTCTTTTACGCGGCCCAAGGGGTGCAATTCGTCGCCCACAATGGCGACATCGCTGCGCTGCAAGGCCAACTGGCGGCGCGCCTCGCGCAGCACAGTTTGGCCAAAGCTGTAGTCTTGGCCAATCAAATACACAGATTTAACACTTGTGTCGCTGCCAAGCACTTGCATCAGCGCGGTCATGCGCATGTCGGCATGTGCGTCAAACCTGAAGTGCCACGGGCTGCATTTTTCGTTGGTCAAAATCGGATCAACGGCAGAGTAGTTTAAAAAGATCACCTGCTTGTCAGGCTCGCGTTCGTTGTGTTTGTTCACCGCGTCAATCAACGCCGCTGCCACCGCCGAACTGTTACCTTGGCACATAATTTGGACACCATCGTCAATGGCGGCGCGCAAGACGGACAGCGCCTCTTCTGTTTGGCCTTTGCTGTCATAGCGCAGCAGTTCCAGTGGTTTGCTGGTGGCGTTGCTAATATTGCCGGTGCCGTTACCAGTGCCATTGCCAGCCCCCAGCCGCACACCGCCACGCGCGTTCACACGCTCGCACGCCCACAGAAGATTGCGAAAAACCGCCTCGCCGGTGTTGGCAAAAGGCCCACTGAGGCCCTCAATCATTGCTATCTTTATAGTAGCTGCTTGTGCAGCATTTTCTTGGGCGACAGCCCTAAAAGGCTTAAAAATACTGCCCGATATGGTTGCCAAGCTTAGGCTTTTCAATAGCCCTCGGCGAAATCTATTCATCGTCATTACTCCCTTGAAAATACCACTGGTATCTGCAAATACAGCCCATGCGGTAAACGCTCTGCGCTAATAGTGGCGCAGTAGCAAAGCCGCGAAGTGTACTAGGAGTTAGCCATGTTTTTTTCACCTTCAGTTTCAGCTTCTGCTTTAAATCGCCACTTTCACACTGCTGCGCGCTATGGCGCGGCACCCTCGCTGTACCTCAACCCCCACAGCCTGGAGCACTTTGGTGATGCAGCTGCCCAACGCAGCAGCAAGGGTGTACAAGTTGAGTCCACCGACACCCACGTCACACTGTCTTTGGACCTGCCCGGCCTGGCCAAAGAGCAACTGACGATTGCGATTGAGGCTGATGTGGTGCGCATTGAATCTAAAGCCGATGCGCCGCGCAGTTTCAAAGCTGCCTACCAGCTGGCCCAAGACATTGACCCTGCCAGCAGCAGCGCGAAGCTGAAAAACGGCGTGCTAACTTTGGCATTGGGTAAGCTGGTGCCGGTGAGCCGGGAGACTTTGTTGACGGTGAGCTAAGTTATGCCTGCTGCAGGCCAACAAAGGGTTTACTTGCCCACCAGGTCGGTCAATTTTTGCGCCTCAAATGTCTCATGCAAGGCTGCGTTGTCCGGCACGCAGTCTTTGGCTGAATTAGGCGCTGCAGACAGCTTTTCTATGGCCTGCCACAAGAGGGCAATTTGCGCTTCCTGGCTGCTGGCGTTGTCGATCAGCCCGCGCATCGCCAGGCTTAAGGGGTCGTCTTCTTGCGTGATACCGTAGGCTGAAAAAGCCTTGTCGGGGGCTGCCAGGTCAGCGCTTTCGCCCACTTTGGACGGGATAATGCGGGCCGGTATGCCGACTGCGGTAGCACCTGCAGGCACTGGTTTGATCACCACGGCGTTGCTGCCAATTTTGGCCCCGTCGCCCACCTCAAACCCGCCCAAAATCTTGGCCCCAGCGCTGACCACTACGTTTTTACCCAGCGTGGGGTGGCGCTTGGCCCCCTTGTACAGCGAGGTACCGCCCAAAGTCACGCCTTGGTAAATGGTGCAGCCGTCGCCAATTTGCGCCGTCTCGCCCACCACTACACCCATGGCATGGTCAAAAAACACCCGCTGGCCAATAATGGCACCGGGGTGAATCTCAATACCCGTCACCCACCGCGCAATGTGTGAGATAAACCGGCCCAACCATTTAAAGCCGTGCTGCCAGCACCAGTGGGCGCGCCGGTGCAGCACCAGCGCGTGCAGGCCGGGGTAGCAGGTAAGCACCTCCCACGTGCTGCGTGCAGCAGGGTCGCGGTCAAGAATGCATAGAATATCGGAGCGCAGGCGAGAAAACATGTTAACAAGTGTAATGTTTTAGCCCCATGGCTGCTGCAGGCTGTGCAACTAGGCTGTGGGGGCTGGTGGGTGGGAAGGACTGTGAGAAGTACTGGGGGAAGTACTGACTGGGAGACTTTGTACCGCAGCTGGCAGCGCTGCGCTGGTCAGGTTGTAATTGGGCGGTGTAGACAGCAGCAGAGTTTTGGCCACGCCGCGCAAAATATGCACTTCTTCCTCGCGCAGTGCAGCGCGGTTGAGCAGTGCGTTCAACCGGGGCAGTAGTTTTTTAGGGGCTGCTGGGTCCAGGTAGCCCAGGTGTACCAAGGCAAGTTCCAGGTGGCTTAGCAGGCCACCAATGGCGCGAGCGTCGGCAAGTAGGGCCGGTTTGCCGGCATCTTGCACGGCGTAGCCGCCCAGGGCTTGGCGCCATTCGTAGGCTACCAGTTGCACGGCACTGGCCAGGTTAAGCGAGCCGAACTGCGGGTTGGTAGGAATGCTCAGGGCGGCGTGGCAGCGGTACACGTCGTCGTTGTGCATGCCAAAGCGCTCTGAGCCAAATAGAAAGGCCATGCGGGGAAGTGTGGGTGTGGCCACCGGGGCTGGCGCAGTGGCGGCGGCCTCTTTAAGGGCACTTTTAAGTACCAAATCGGCCTCTCGCCCAAGGAAATGCTGAAAAGTTAGCTCTTTTTTTAATAGCATTTCGAAATAGGCACGCACCGCATAGGTAGGCGGGCCAAAGTCGCGCGGGGTCATGGCGGTGGCGCACAGGTGGTCTACGCCGTCTAGCGCCTCGTCTAATGTGTCTACCACACGGGTTTTGGCCAGCACATCGTTCGCCCCGCTGGCGCGCTGGATGGTTTCTTCGCGCCGCAGCACATTGGCCCAGCGCGGGGCCACCAGCACCATGTCGTCAAAGCCCATGACCTTGAGCGCGCGGGCTGCTGCGCCCACGTTGCCTGCGTGGGAGGTGCCAATAAGGATGAAACGGGCCATACAAAGACAGGTGGCAGGTGCTCAGCGCCAGGCTGGGCTGCGCGCTAAGGGTGCGCAGCAATCCAAGCGGTGTAGCTTGGGTGGTGGCGCAGGGTGGTAAAGCAAAAGCCTTTTTCTTTGAGCCCCACAATCAACGGCTCTAACACGCTGGTGGGCCACGGGTCTTGGCGTTTATTGCTGCCCAACTGGGCGCTAAGTACATCGCCTGCACCAATACTTGCCAACGCTTTTTTAACCAGTGCGTCGCTGCTGGCCCGCTCGCTGGATGCGCTGTCGCCCAGCAAACCTGCTCTGGTATAAGTAGCATGCTGGTAGCCGCAAGCCTGGGCGGCAGCTTTGAGCTTGGCAGACGGGGTGCCACTGGGGCTGTGCCACAGCGGCAGGGCTTTTTTGGTGGTGAATTCCTCAATCCGCTCGCGCGCCTGGGTAATTTGATCGCAGTACTTTTTAGGCTCCCAGGTAAAGCTGCGGCCCGCCAATGCACCCGCACCGGGCCGCACTACAAACTGGGGCGCAATGCCTTTGGCGTCGCCTTTGAAAGCCACATGGTCCCAGGTGAGGGAGGCAAAGTCATGCCCCTCTTGCCCGCGCTGGGCCCAGAATTTTTGGCCCCATTCAAAGCTCATGGCCCCTTTGCCGTCGTGGGCGGCTTCGTTGGCCACAAAAAAAGTGGCTTTGACTTGGTGTTTGTTCAGCACCTCGGCCAGCAACGGGGCTGCGTCCATAGCGCCCGTTTCTAGCGTGAGGTACAGCGGCTTGTCGCAGGTGGGTGCGGGTGCAATGGGCGGCGGTGGCGGCCCTTTGGGAGCGGCTTTTTTGCCAAACCACTGAGCGCTGGACACCAGCGGCACCACCCACAGTGCCGCACCTAGCGTGAGGCAGGCCAAGGCTCGCAAGGGGTTTGTTACGGTACTTCTCACAGCGCACACCACCTTGAATTTAGCCCAAGAAGGCTTTTAAAGCGGATTGCAGACGCTTGGCACTGGCCGGGTCGTAGGCGGTAGACAGAACGGCGGTGGTGTCCAGTGCCCACGTGTCGGCCGGGGCCGGGTCGTTGCGCTTGGTCAGCAGTTGCAGTTGCAGCATGCGCCGGGCGCTGATGTGCTCGGCAGGGGTGGGCACCTGGGCAGCCATTTCAATGCGCAGCAGGGCCGTAGCGGCATCGCCGGTGGCGGCTTTGGCTACGGCTTGCGACCATGCAGCACGGGCGGCGGCGCTGACTGACTTGCCCAGGTCTTTGGGCACGGCATCCGCACTGCGCTGCTCCCAGGCGCTAAGCAAGCCCGTGAGGGATTCGCCATGGGCTTGGGCAGCCAACTTTTTAAGGGCCATTTGCGCGCGGTCCAGCGCGTCGCGCTGGGCGTAGAAGGCGGTATTGGACAAGCGCGGGCCACGCTCGTCTGCGCCAAACCCGGATGCATCATTGCGTTGGTCATCGCGTGGGTCACCGCGGCCTTCAAAGCGTCCGCCACGTGCGTCGCCGTCACGGCCGGGGGCTCCTGTACGTCCAGCGCCGGGGCCACGGTCGTTGCGGTCGCCAGGTTTGCCACCCTTTTTGTCGCCAAAGCGGCCCGCTTGGGCAGGCTCAGTGCGCTTGCCGCCAGGGCGGTCATCGCCGCCGCGCTGGGCAATCACGGGTTTAGCCACTTTCACCGGGGCTGGGGCTGGGGGCTGGGCAGAGGTTTCGCCGGGCACAGGCAACGCCGCGTCGGCTGCACTTTCTGCACCAGTGGCAGCACCAGTGGCAGCATCAGTGGCAACATCAGTGGCAACATCATTTGCTACAGTATCAATAGCTACTTGTTCAGCATTTCCTTGGGCGATAGGCTTATTTAGCTCTTTATTACCAGCCAAGCCCGGTGCGGCATCAGCCGCCAATTGGCCGCGCCCTGCAGCTTCTACCGCAGCCATGGCAGTGCGAATTTTATGTACATCGCCGCTGGCATTGGCTGCATCCAGCGCTTTGACAGCCTCTAGTACGGCTTTGTCGTGCACGCTGGCAGCAGCAGCGGCCTGCTCACGTTCAGCACCTTTGCGGTTGAAGGCATCGTCAATAGGTTTGCGAAATGCGTCCCACAGTTTTTGCTCTTGCTTGCGCTCTACCGGCACGCTTTGGGCTTCCATCTGCCAGCGCTGCTGCAGGGCTTTTACCGCGTCAATGCGCATCATGGGCGCTGCGCCGAGCACATTGGCCTCTTCAATCATGGCACTGCGGCGGGCCAAGCTGGCAGTTTGCGCCGCCTCCAGCGGTGCGTGGGCGGCTTTGACAGCCGCTTTGTACAGCGGCTGGAGCTCGGCAAAGGTTTTCTCGCCCACATGGCCGCCATTGCGCCAATGGTCGCTGATGTTAAACAGCTCACGGTTGACTTCTTTCCAGTCGGTACGGCTGGCGTTGGCCAGCGTCCAGGCGTTAATTTGCTCAATCAGTGCCAAGCGTTGGGCTTTGTGCGCGCCCTCCTCGGCTTTGACTTTTTCTAGCCATTCTTCCACCAGTTTGTAGGCTTCGTTGCAGGCATCGTCAAAACGCTTCCACATACCGTGGTTGGGCACGCCGCCTTGGTCGGTTTGCTTCCACGCGTCGCGCAGGTTGCGCACGGCTTCTTGCTGCTTGCGGCCGCCCAGCGGCTTGGCCACCAAGGCTAGCGCGTGCTGGGTCAGCTCTTCGCGAATTTGGTTGGCGCGCCAGCGCTGCCAGCCCTCTAGCTCCCCGGCTGCACCCAGGGCGTGCTGGGCGGCTGCGTCTAGCCGATCACCAATGTTGGCACCGTGTTCTTTCAGTGCTGCGCGCACCGCGTTGGCTGCGCCTACGCTGGCTTTGCCATGGCCTTCCTGCAGTTCATGCTCTAGTTTGGCCAGCAAATCGCGCACGATGGTGGTGGATGCAGAGCGTACTTCGGGGTCAATCTTGGGGCGGGCAGATTTTTCGGCGCGCTCAGCTTTAGGCAAAGCCTCACCCCGCGCTACGCGAATTTGCTCGGCCCACACGGGCACAGCGGGCAGTGGCGCGCCGCTGTCGCTGCTGGCCGCTACGGCTTGGGCTAGGGCGGCTTGAAAAGCGTCCCACAGGGTGAGCAGTTGCGCCTTGGCACTGTCTAGCTGGGGGGCAAATTTAGCATCAACGCTGGGCCAATGGGCATCTGTTGCCATGGCTTGGGCCTGGGTTTGCCACAGGCTTACGTCGGCGCGCAGCACTTCCCACACGCTTTGGGCATCCGGCCAGGGCTTGGTAGACAGCACTTCAATGCGCTGGGCCATCAGCAAGGCGGCCTCGCGCTGTACCTGGGCGCGGTGCTGCAGGTCTTCTATCAGCTTGACACGCTCGGCCAGCTGGGTTTTGACGCTGGCCAGAGGCTCTTTAGACAGTGGTGCACCCGCTTTGGCCGCATCGCGCTGCCAGCCCAGAGCGTCAGCGATATTGAGCTTGCTGCCACAGAGCAAGGCGTGGGCTTTCTCGGCCCACTCAGCGGCAATATGCTCTGAAGCGCTGGCACGCTTAAGCTCGTCAAGCTTTTCGCGCAAGGGTTTGGCGGCACCTTTGTCGCGTGCGCTGAGCTCTTTGAAGACTTGCTGCATCTGCTCAGCGCTCGGGCTGCTGGCCAGCCACTCGCGCACTTTGGCAGCGCGGTCGCCCGAGGTGGGGGCACTGAAAGCACCACCCGTGAGCTTGTCTAATGGGTGGGCGGTTTTAGCCTCGGCTTTGGCGGCAGCGGCAGTTTGGGAATTAGAGGTATCAGGCACAGCAGATTCGGTAGATTTTTTTAGGAAGCTCAGCATAGGGTAGTTCAGTGACTTGTGGCAACTGTAAGTAATTAGGCGGCCCACGCGCAGCGCTGCCGAACCACGTATTTTCGCTGGTTTTAGGCCTTGTAGTGCAGCCTGCGGCGCAACAAACTGCACCAGCAGCAGCCAAAGCCACCGTGCGTGGGGATTTGCAGACGATTTAGCAATGCTAAAGATGGCAAAAGAAAGCCCGGGAGGCAGTCTGATGACTACGCCTTCCGGGCTTGGCGGGCTCAGCCCAGCTGCATGCCGCCTGGGGTCGCGATCAGCGGAGGTTTCACGTCCGTTGCCGCAGTAGAGCGCAATGGATTGCCCTCTTGAGAATGCCAGAGAGTGTCTGACAATTATGAATATACGCCTGCGCAGTGGGCAATACAAACATTAGTTTGTGTGCAAACGTTAGGCCGCAATTGACCCTTAGCTTTTTTAAGCTTGTCTCCCTAAGCCCTTCTTTTTTTGCACCCGAACCCTAGAAAATGCCAAAAATCTCACGATTCGCTTTAAATTGAGCATTAAAAGTAATAACAAATAAATTTAATATACTTGACCGTGTATTTAAACCACCCCTACAATCCGTTTGTAATCAAAAACCACGGGCTAACCCTTGACTCCAAAGAGCAAGCAGCCCGTTCGTCTACCCAAGTAGGTAGGGCATCGTTGGGATGGTGTTGTGCTTGCATAAAAATAAATGCATAGCGCAGCAAACGATGCCAGTGTTTCCAATCCAAACGAGGAGCTGCTCCTTGGCCCACGCGCAGTCATGCGGCGCGCGCCAAGCCAACAGCCCCGCGCGTAGAAAGGCGTGATATGACCGTGATAACCAAAATAGGCAATGGCCTGCGGACTTTCGCAGGCGATGTAGCCCAAGGATTTTTTGAGATTGCCCACAACGGGTTCGCCATGATGGGCTTGGTACTGGCTTTTGTCAGCCTGACCTTGATTGCCAAACCTGAACTGCGCGCGCAGAGCGAAACTGCCCTTATGGGCTGGCTGCAAGCACGCCAACCTGTAGCGGTAGTGGACAACTCGGCACTGCAAGCTGAGCCCGAAGCCATTGACCGCGCCACCGCAACCAACCCTAAAGACCTGCCCAAACAGCAAGCTGCTGTAGCCTACTGGTTAAGCAAAAAATACCGCGTAGCACCAGAGCCTGTTTCAGCCCTGGTGGCCGAGGCTTTTGAAGTAGGCTCCAAGGTCAAGATTGACCCTACCCTTATTTTGGCCGTTATGGCCATTGAGTCTGGCTTTAACCCTTTTGCCCAAAGCCCCGTCGGCGCACAGGGCCTGATGCAGGTCATGACCAATATCCACAGCGACAAATACGACGGTTTTGGCGGCAAATTTGCGGCTTTTGACCCCGTAACCAACCTGCGCGTAGGCGTGAAGGTGCTGCAAGACTGCATCGCACGTGCAGGCTCGGTAGAAGGCGGCCTGCGCCAGTACGTGGGCGCTACCAGCGATGCTACCGAGGGCGGCTACACCGCCAAAGTCATGGCTGAATACCACCGTTTGCGCGCTGTTGCAGGCGGTCAGGCTATTCCTACCATCGTGCCAGCAGCCCCGGTGACCATTCCTGTGGTCGCCCCCATGGCCCCTAAGCGCGATACTGAAGACAAAATAGCTGCTTTGGCCAACTCTTAAAGCCCGGCTCGGGTACACTTGGCTTGTACGCAACTGGCGATAGGCGCTGACCCCTCTAGCAAGATCTCCTTGCAAGCATCTTTACTCCAAGGATCTTAAGGGTTTCAGTGCCGACGTGGGCCACCACTGGGGAGCGTGCCGCAGCACAAAGCCGTTAGGCAGCATGCTGCGATTTAGCCGTTCGCCTGGGCAGCCTCTTTTGAAGAGGACATTCCTTTGACTATCCCTACACCCTCAGGACTGCCACGCCATGTTTAACCGTAACACCCTTATAGAACACACCGACCCCGAGCTGTTCGCCGCCATTCAAGCGGAAAACGCCCGCCAAGAGCACCATATTGAGCTGATCGCCAGCGAAAACTACGCTTCTCCCGCCGTGATGGCTGCACAAGGCACCCAGCTGACCAACAAATACGCCGAAGGCTACCCAGGCAAGCGCTACTACGGCGGCTGCATCAACGTAGACGTGGCGGAAACACTGGCCATCAACCGTGTCAAGGAGTTGTACGGCGCAGACGCAGCCAACGTGCAGCCGCACTGCGGTGCATCGGCCAACCAAGCTGTATTCCTCGCATTCTTAAAACCTGGCGACACCATCATGGGCATGAGCTTGGCCGAAGGTGGCCACCTTACCCACGGCATGCCGCTGAACATGAGCGGCAAATGGTTCAACGTAGTGAGCTACGGCCTGAACGAAAAAGAAGAAATCGACTACGACAAAATGGAAGCACTGGCGCATGCGCACAACCCCAAGCTGATCATTGCCGGGGCCTCCGCCTACGCCTTGCGCATAGACTTTGCGCGTTTTGCCCAAGTAGCCAAAGCGGTCGGTGCCATCTTTATGGTCGACATGGCCCACTACTCGGGCCTGATCGCGGGCGGCGTATACCCTAGCCCCGTGCCGCATGCCGATGTAGTCACTAGCACCACCCACAAGAGCCTGCGCGGCCCGCGCGGCGGCATTATCTTAATGAAGGCGGAACACGAAAAAGCCATTAACAGCGCCATTTTCCCCGGCCTGCAGGGCGGCCCACTGATGCACGTGATAGCCGCTAAAGCCATTGCTTTTAAAGAAGCTTTAGAGCCCAGTTTCAAGCTGTACCAACAGCAGGTCATGAAAAACGCGGTGGTCGTTGCCGAAACGCTGGTGCAGCGCGGCCTGCGCATCGTGAGTGGCCGCACCGAGAGCCACCTGATGCTGGTCGATTTGCGCTCCAAAAACATCACCGGCAAAGAGGCTGAAAACGTGTTGGGCGATGCCTACATGACAATCAACAAAAACGCCATACCTAACGACCCCGAAAAGCCCATGGTCACCAGCGGCATTCGCATCGGCACCCCGGCCATGACCACACGCGGCTTCAAAGAAGACGAGGCCCGCGCTACCGCCCACCTGATAGCCGATGTGCTGGACAATCCGCGCGATGCAGCCCATATTGAAGCGGTGCGCGCTAAAGTAGTGGCACTGACCAGCCGTTTCCCGGTGTACGGCTAAACGCTAACGCCCCATGAAATGCCCCTTTTGCAACCACCTGGACACCCAAGTGGTTGAAACGCGCATTTCTGAAGACGCCGGCTTTATCCGCAGGCGCCGCCAGTGCGGTGCCTGCGAAAAGCGCTTTACCACCTACGAGCGCCCCGAGGTGAACTTTCCGGCCGTGGTTAAAAAAGACGGCCGCCGCATTGACTACCAGCGCGCCAAACTGCAAGCCAGCTTCAGTCTGGCCCTGCGCAAACGCCCTGTCAGTATGGAACAAGTCGATAGTGCCATCGAGCGTATCGAAGAAAAACTCCTCAACTTGGGGGCCCGCGAAATCCCCAGCTCACGCCTAGGCGAGCTGGTCATGCGCGAACTGAAAAAGCTCGACAAAGTAGCCTACGTCCGCTTCGCCAGCGTCTACCGCAGTTTTGAAGATATTGACGAGTTTCGGGCGCTGGTGGACGAAGTTCGGCGGTAAAAACAGTCTTTTAAGCGGTAATTAACCGGCTGTCTTGGCAAAACTGCCATTGGTCTAAATCATCTCTCGCAGTAACGCGGAGCGGTAGATACTTACAATATGCAAAATTTTATGAAATTTTTAAAACTTCACAACTTAGCTTTGCGCAAAAGCACGCCTCAGCGTGGCTTTACCCTCATCGAGCTGATGGTCACTATTGCGTTGCTCGCCATTTTGTCCACACTGGCAGTGCCCAGCTTTATGCAGACTATTGCAGCCTCACGCTTGACCACCTCTACCAACGACCTTTACGCCACGTTGTTACAAGCACGGTCCAGTGCCATCAGCAAAGGGCAGCGAGTGACCGTGTGCAAGAGTAACACCGGTACTTCATGCACCACAGGCGCAGGCACTTCATGGAACGACGGCTGGATCACCTTTGTGGACAGTACGCGCACCACAGCGACTCCTTCGGTAGACAGCGGTGAAACCGTGAGTTTTGTAGCCCAAGCCACCAGTGGATCGATTCTCATCAAGGGCAATACCAATGTGGTCGACTTTGTTTCCTTCAGTGCTGACGGGCAATCTAAGCAAATGTTGGGAGGCTTTCAAACAGGTGTACTTAGGGTTTGCAGTACTTCAACGTCGCTTAAAGATGCTCGCAGGGCACGGGACCTGACTATTAACATCTCTGGGCGCGTAGTTATTGGCGCTCCAGCCACAGCAGCCAGTGCCACTTGTAGCGCGCCCACTTGATGATGAGAATGCATATGAAAACCCAACCACTTTCAAAAGCTAATATTGCGCGACGCAAAACAAAGCAAGGCCAGAGCGGGGCTACCTTGATTGAAATCTTAGTGACTGTACTCATTCTTAGCTTTGGCATGCTGGGCATGGCTGCCTTGCAAACCCGCGCATTGCAAGGCAACCAAAGCAGTGTGCAACGTTCACAGGCCATCATGCTCAGCAACTACATCATGGATGCCATGCGTGTAGACCGCGAAAGCGCCAAAGGCGGCGACTACAACACAGGCGCCAACCCTATCTGCGGCCCCAGTGGTGTAAGCGCCGGCGCCACATTGGCTAAAAACAATATGCGGGACTGGCTAACTGCCGCCCAACTAGGGCTAGGTGTCGCGAGCGATGCAACCACCTGCGGCTTTATCAGCTGTGACGGCAGCTATGCATGCACTGTGCGCATTCAGTGGGACGACAGAAAAGCGGGTGGTCTGGCTGAGCAAAAAGTTGAAGTTCGCTCCATACTTTAAGAGTCAATTATGAAAAGTTTATTTTTTAGCAAACCGCCTGTACCGCAAAAAAAGCAAATAGGCTTTACATTGGTAGAGCTGTTGGTAGCCATGGTGCTGGGCATTTTCTTGGTAGGTGGTGTTGTCAGCATCTACAACTCAACGCAGCAAAACTTCAGGGCCAATGAGAATTTAGCCCGCATACAAGAGAGCGCACGGTTTGCGTTTGAACAACTTGGCCGCGAAATCCGTGACCAAGGTAACAACCCCTGTGGTGTCAAAGCAGTCGCCAGCGTAATTCGCAACAGTGGAGCTTTGCCGTGGTGGGCCAATTGGGACGGCGGTACGCTAGTAGGCTATGAAGGAACAACCACATTTTCGGGTACAGCTTTTGGCACGGCCCTCAACCAACGAGTTTCCGGTACCGATGGACTGGTAGTTTTACGCGCGCGCATGGAAGACTCCAATTTAAGGGTGATTGAATCGCACTCGGCTGTGACGAACTCATTTGTAGTCAAAACCGTTGATACGCTCAGAGACCCTGGCCGGGTCTTTTTGGCTTGTGACAATAATTCTGGTGCACTTTTCCAGGTATTTGCGGTGACCACAGGTGTCCCTATCAACATCCAATACTCGGCTACAGACCAGAACTGCACCGACAAACTAGGCTTGCCACAACCCGCAAATTGCAGCGGTACAAATTCCAAAGTATTCAATGCAGGCGGTTTTGTAGCTGAATACGACCCCGCATTTTGGTACATAGGCGTAGGTGCCAATAACTCTAGGTCGCTTTATCGTACAACGCTTATCCGCCAGTCCAGTTCAGTAACGGCCACCGAAGCGCGCGAGATGGTAACCAACGTACATGATCTCCAGATCGAATATTTGACGCGAAACAATACGTTGGCCATCAGTCCTCTGGCTACAGTTTGGGTGAAAGCTGATGACGCAATTTTTACTGGCCCTACAACCAACGGCTGGACTAATGCAAATACCAACGAAGTTGTCGCAGTACGTTTAACTTTAACTTTTAAAAGCCCTGACGCGATTGGCAGCGATGGCTTGCCTCTGCAACGCCAAACCATTTCTGTCATCAGCCTGCGCAACCGTGAGCTAAAAGCATCATGAAAAACCGTTTTATACACCGCAGCCCCAGCAGACAGTCAGACCGAGGCGTTGTACTGGTTATCTCCCTGATTTTGCTGGTGGTTATGACTTTGTTTGGCCTTACTGCCGTAAAACTAGTGAGCAGCGAAGAGCGCATGGTAGCTAATACATACGACCGCACAGTGGCGTTTCAGGCAGCTGAAGCGCAGCTGCGGCTGGCAGAAAAGCAAATTGAAGATGTGAGCCAACCCAGCCCTGCGGCACTGGCGACATGCGCTTTGGCTGGTACACCAGCCACTTTAATGACCTGTGGCGCTCCGGCTCCCACCGCCACACCCCGTTGGCTTGACCCCGCCTTTGCAAGCTGGACAGCAGGCACCGTGGTAGGCAGCGGCAGCTTGGCTGTTACGCCCGATTACTTTGTTGAATATTTGGGCAACACTTTTACCTGCGGTTTTGACGCAGTGTCCGCCTCTAAAACATGCAAACGCTACAGGGTTACGGTACGTGCCGCGCCAGGCGCAGGACGCGCTGCGGTCGTTTTGCAATCCATCTACGCCACTTCCTAAATACCAGAGGCTCCTAATGAACTCTCTCAAAACCATACTTTCCAGTACCGTGCGCTGGGGCTTAGTGGCTGCATCGTTTGCAGCGGCAGTCACCACACACGCCGAACTCATCATAGGCAAGGTACCGCTAAGCTCACAAGTTACGGCCAAACCTTTAATTATGCTGGCCATGGGCAAAGACCACCGCATGTTCTACGAGGCCTACAACGATGCCAGCGATATTGACGGCGATGGTGCAGTTGACATTCGCTATAAACCCGGCTTGAAGAACGGCTATTCGGGTTTATTTGATGCCAATTTATGCTACGGTCATAACGACAAGGACGATGGCGCAGGCTTGTTTACACCCAATGGCACAGCGACAACCGCACGTGGTACTGTTCCTATTATTTTAACGCCGGGCGGTCCAGTATCTACCATTTTAACGCCGGGCCCACTTAGAACATGTCCAGGCAACTGGTCTGGGGATTGGCTTAACTATGTCACCACGGCGCGCATCGATGCTTTGCGGGTAGTGCTGTATGGCGGCTACCGCGAGGTGGACAGTGCCACTGAAACTATTTTGCGCCGCGCTTATATTCCACAAGATGCGCACTCTTGGGCTAAAGAGTACACCAGCGAGGCCGTAGACAAGTACAAAATTAGCGACTACACCCCACTGGCCCAGCCCACAGCAACCAAACGGCACTTTTTTGGCAACCTTACTCCCAATGCAGGTATTAACTGTGCAACTTTAAAGAATTGTAGCGACGACATGCACCCATGGTTATCTGTAGTGACCGACAGCACAATACGGGTTTGGCAATGGGCTTCTAAAGAGCGCCCGGTACTTGACGGTAGCCACGGTGGAACGCGAAAAAACCTTACCGTGCGTGTTTCTGTTTGTACACCTACGTTTAAAGATCCGGCTAACTGCAAAAAATACGGTACAGGTGCCAGTGCTGTCTACAAACCTGTGGGCATTTTGCATGACTTTGGCGAAAACGAATCTGCCTTGTTTGGCCTGATGTCGGGCAGCTACGACAAAAACTTTTCAGGGGGTCGGCTGCGCAAAGTCATGAGCTCGTTTAAAACCGAAGTTGATGAAAATACTGGGCAGTTTACAGCCGCTGCAACCATTGTTAAAACCATTAACAACTTCCGCCTTCGCGATTTTAATAACGGCGTCACAGACAATACATACCGCGGAGGTTTTAACAATGTAAACCGAATCGCTTACGAAGGTGAAAGGGTCGATTGGGGTAACCCTGTTGGGGAGATCATGTACGAAGCGGTGCGCTACTTAGCGGGTAAAGGCGCTGCTACACCTGCTTACGCCGGCAGCACCACCTTCGACGACGAAGTAGGACTGCCTTCTGCAGTGTGGGACAAGCCCTACGCTTCATCCAACTCGCCTAACAGTGTGAGCGCGGCCAAAGCGCCTTGGTGTGCGCGGGCCAACATGCTAACTATTTCAGACACCAACATTTCCTATGACTCTGACCAATTACCAGGGGTTTATACTGGCTTTGGCGCAGGCATTACAGGTGATATCAGTGCCAAAAGCATCCCTGATGGCAACCCCACCAGCTTGAATGTACAAAACGTTGCGCAGTTTATTACGTCAAACGAACCTAATGTTACCGGCAAAAAGTTTATAGGCCAGTCTGGCACTGTGATCAGCACGGCACCTTTTCCGCAAGAGATAACATCTTTAGGCGATATCCGAGGGCTTGCACCAGAAGAGCCCACCAAACAAGGCAGCTACTATGCTGCCTCGGTTGCGCATTTTGCGAAAGTAAACGACCTGCAAACTACCTTGCAAGGCAATCAGACCATTGACAGCTTTTTTGTTGCACTTGCCTCACCGCTGCCACGCATTGAAGCCAAGTTACCCAATGGCAAGGTTATTACCATAATACCGTTTGCAAAATCTGTTGACGGGGGAAGTATAAGCAACGCGAAAGGCTCTTTTCAACCCACCAATCAGATTGTTGATTTTTATGTTGAAACCATTGCAAATTCAGGCCCCTCAGACAATGACCCTAGCATCAACGGTGGGCGTTACCAAGCAAAATTCAACATCAATTATGAAGACGCTGAACAGGGTGCTGACCACGACATGGACGCCATTGTTGAATACACAGTCACAGCCAATGCTGACAATACCCTAGACGTATCGTTAAAAGCCACCTACGAAGCGGGCGGTATCAGTCACCGCATGGGCTATGTGATTTCAGGAAGCACCAACGATGGCATCCACCTTGTGGTGCAAGACGATAACAGCACCAAGCCCTATTTTTTAAATGTGCCTCCTGGCAGGACGCCCGGCTACTGTGACGTAACAACTACACCACCGGCAGATTGCAATACGCTTCCTAATTCCAAGAATGCTGCATTTAACACCAGCACCACTAAATTTACACCTAGTGCTACGCCTGCAGCCACCTTCTTAAAAGATCCGATGTGGTATGCAGCCAAATGGGGTGGTTTTATCGATGCCAATAAAAATGGCCGCCCCGATTTAACATCTGAATGGGACTTAGATGGCAATGGCGTACCAGACACCTACTTTTTTGTTCAAAATCCAACAGATTTGAGAGAAAACTTAACCAAGGCATTTAAATCCATTGTGGAAAGAAATGGCAGTTCCAGTAACCTTGCATCCAACAGCAGCAGCTTGGACACCAACACGCAGGTTTACCGCGCCAGCTATACAGCAGGTAAATGGTCTGGCGATTTGAAAGCCTACCCCGTCACGGCCAACGGACTAGGTAGTTTGGAGGCATGGACTGCCAGAGAGTCTGTCCCCGCATGGAACACACGAAAAATCCATATGGGCACGACAGACGGTACCGTAGTAGACACACGGATAACCGCATTTTCTGCGTTGCCTTTAGCCAGCCAGACTTTGCTTCAAAATGAAGACATTTACAACTATGTGCGTGGCGATACCCGAAAAGAAATAGACAAAGGCGGCACCTACAGAGACCGTGATGGTTTACTGGGTGACTTTATATCTTCATCACCTAACTACGATGCAGAAAAAAACATGATTTTCATTGGTGCCAACGACGGCATGCTGCATGCATTTGACACAAGCAAAGGCACCGAAACTTTTGCAGTGATACCGAGGGAAGTTCTGCCTAAACTTAAAAATTTGGCAGATACCGCCTACACCAACTCACATGAATACTATGTAGATGGCGATGTAGCCTTGGGCTTTAGGTACAGCAGCTTGACCAACGATACAAAGTATATTTATTCTTTGCTAGGCCGCGGCGGCAAAGGCTTGTTTTCTATCAAGTCAACAGGAGACACCCCTGCGATGTTGTGGGAGTACACCCCATCGGCCAACACCAGCGCAGCGGCCGACAAAGACCTAGGCTTGATGTTAGGTCGGCCAACGTTTGTGCCATTGAACAACGGCAAGGCAGCTTTGATTGCAGGCAATGGGTACAACAGCACAGATGGTAAAGCAGTGCTGTATTTATTTATAGTCAACCCCGATGGCACGCTGTTTGAGGTAAAGAAAATCGACACAGGTGTGGGCAGCGACAACGGTCTTGCCGGCCCTGCCTGGGTCGACGAAAACGGTGACGGCATAGCCGACTCAATTTTTGCTGGTGATTTAAAAGGCAACTTGTGGAAATTTGATGTGTCCAGTGTTTCATCGGCCAGCTGGAACGTAGCACTCAGTGGCCAGCCGCTGTTTAAAGCGGTTGACTCAGCAGGCAAAGCGCAGCCAATTACCGCTCCAGTGTACGTTAAGCAAAACAACCTTACTGGCAGTACCAACGCAAGTAAATTCTTTATCTTCTTCGGTACAGGCTCTTATTTTCAGGCTGGGGACCCCACTAACTTGGATGTGCAAAGCTGGTACGGTATTATTGACGGCACCACTTCAGTGTCTAGAAATTCTACCAACCTAGTGCAACGTACCATTAGCAATACAGGCACAGTAGCCGGTACTTTTGTGCGCGTTTTTAGCCCCCAAGCTGCCGCTACAGATATGACGGGCAAGCGCGGTTGGTACATTGACTTGATAGGCTCACCCGCTGTGGGAGAGCGCATTGTCTCGCGCGCACAAGTTATTACACTGGCCGAGCCAGTTTTGAAAGTGTCTTCCCTTTACCCTATTACGAACGACGAATGCGTACCCGGCGGAGACGGCTATCTAAATTATGTTAGCCCATTTACAGGCGGCGGTATCCAAACGGGGTTTATCGATGTGAACAAAGACGGTAAGTTTGACGGTAACGACTCCTTGTCTGGCAAAGCAGTCGGCAGCGTAAGATTGGGTATTGGTATTCCAACAACCTCCATTTTTGTGTCCAGTGGTAATGGTTCAGCCAGCTCCGGCGGCTCTGGTAATAGCGGAGCCTTAACGCCAAACGGCAAAGCCGAGCCAGACAGGCTGTGCGATGGCAATGGCTGTACGGATACCTTAGACCCCGTAGCCAAGTGCAGCTCTGGCGGTTTAGACATACAAAATGCCAGCGATGGAACAACCTCCTTGGCTATCAAAGGCTGCCCTTCCAACTTCAAAGGCCGTGTATCATGGCGCGAAATTTTGAAAGACTAATATGCAAAACAAAAAACCTGTGTGGGGCTTCACTTTGATTGAAGTCATGATTGTGGTGGCGATTGTGGGTATATTGGCTGCCATCGCCATTCCTAGCTACCAAAACCATATTATTTCAACCCGCCGCTCTGTAGCTGCAGGCTGCGTGCAAGAAATGGCGCAGCAGATGGAACGGCGCTACACCA
>JAYSRE010000237.1:0-18788 GCA_043721235.1 Polaromonas sp.
CTGAAATGCTAGGCCGCAACTGCCGCCACCTGCAAGGTAAAGAGACCGACCAAGCCGGCTTGGTGGCCATTCGCAACGCTGTTCGCACCCAAACTAACGGCTACGCAGTGCTGCGCAACTACCGTAAAGACGGCTCTTTGTTTGTTAACGAGCTGTTTATCTCGCCGATTAAAAATGCCCAAGGCCAAGTTACCCACTACATGGGCATTCAGCACCTGCGTGACAACGCATTTTTGACAGCCGCAGCGTAATGGCCTTGCAATTTGATGCCGACCCCCACCGAGTTGCTTTGAACTTTGGCACCGAAGGCCTGGCTGCGCGCCAAGACCTGCTTATTAAGTCGCTGATTCGTATTCTTGACTTTAAAACCCAGCACCGCTGGGTTTACCAGCCCGAAGCTGCCGATGTGTGGATCGTGACCGAAGGCACCACACTGCCAGCGCAAACACCCCACCCTCTCAAACCCTGCCAAATTCTCACCATTTGCGAGGGCGAAAAGCTTGGCCCCTGCCAGCTGAGCCGCGCACTGAAGTCTGACCAGATAGAGGATGCGCTCAATTACGTAGGCAACTTATTGGCCCCTGCCAGCGCGACGGCACCCGTTACAGCACCCAGCCTTGTTGCGCAGGCCACTGCGGCAGCGGCAATCAGCATAGAATACTTTCGCTTGGTCCGTTGGCCCCACACAGGCTTGCTTGCCAATGTGCAATGTATTCGCATGGCTACGCTGTTGCTCAACCGCCCAATGAGCTTGCAAGAGATGGTGACCCAGTCCGGTTTGGCAGCAGCAGAATGCGCCGAATTTATCCAGCGCCTCAAATTGGCAGGCTTGGTGCGCTTGTCACAAGCACATACCCTGCATGCAGGCACTGCGCCCGCGCCTATCTCTCTAGCCTACACCCCCGTTGCACGGCAACAGCAAAGCCTGTTTGCACGCATTCGCAACCGCCTGTCGCTGCGTCAATTAGCATAGATAAGTGGTGCTAGCCCAAGGAAATGTTGCATAGCTAGCTATGTTTTCAAGAGCAATCTGTTGTTAATCAACAGCTTTGACATGAAATCCTCATGCAAAAGATGTACATTTAGTCAGAAATAAAACTATATGTTTAATAAAAGTTACTATAACAGTTTACTTTTTTAAGAAATCAATGGGCTATTTGCATGCTGAACAACAACTCCAACAGCGCCATACAGCGCCCTAATGACCAGCTAGAGTATTCACTGCTAACAGCTTGGCTTGAGTCGTCTGACATGGGCTTTTGCGTGGTAGACGATGCCTCACGCGTAATTATGTTGAACAAAGCTGCTTGCGCGCTATTGGGCATTGACGGCGCCACCATGCACAACCAGCCGCTGAAAGAAGTTTTACGCGGCATTGACAACGCCGCAGCTTTAGTGCCCTGGATAGGCGCGCCAGGTTTTGAGGGCCAACGCCATGTAACCAGGTCTATCATCGACACCAAGCAGCACCTTTTGCTTAAATTTCGTTCTATCCGCCAAGGTACAGGCTCCAAGTACAAAATGCTGTCGGTTACTGACATTACCTCGGTGCTGGCCACCGAGCAGCTAGAGCAGCAGCGCAGGCAATGGCAGGCCATGAACGCTGGCGTGGTGGTGTCAGACGCGCTGGCCCCCGACATGCCCGTGGTGTACGTGAACCCCATGTTCGAGGCCATGAGCGGTTACAGTGCTGCCGACATGGTGGGCCGCAACTGCCGCCACTTGCAAGGCAAAGAGCCTAACCAGCCTGGGCTAGACAGCATCCGCCAAGCGGTGCGCACACAAACAAACGGCTACGCCGTGCTGCGCAACTACCGCAAAGATGGCTCCTTGTTTATCAACGAGCTGTTTATCTCACCTATTAAAGACGCTGCAGGCAAAGTAACCCACTTTATGGGCATCCAGCATGTGCGGGGCAGCAAACTTCCAACGGCCCAGGTCTGATGCCACACAACTTTGAAGCTCCCCCCGGCCGCGCGAGGTTGAGTTTTGCCACCGAGGGTTTGACAGCGCGTGAAGAGCTGCTGCTAAAGTCTTTAATTCGCCTACTTGACCACCGCACCCATCAGCAGTGGGACTACACAGCCCAATCAGCCGACATATGGCTGGTGGCGCAAGGGTGCAAGGTTCCGCAAGCAGCGTTTTTGCAGGACAAAAAGCCTAAGGTTTTGACCTTTAGTTCAACCACTGAGGTCACGGCGCAAGCTCAGCTAGCTCGCCCTTTTAACGCCGAACAAATTGAAGCGGCTTTAAACCACGTAGGTGCCCTACTGGCTGTGCAGACAGGTGGCCATACCCAAAGTACGGTGGTCGAAACTTACAAGCTCATTCGCTGGCCCACAGTACTGGTGCAAGGCAATCCCAAACGCATCATGATTGCCAGTGCCTTACTAGGTAAGCTAATGACCTTGCAAGAAATAACCAAGCAATCTGGCTCAACCCAAAATGAGTGTTTAGAGTTCATTAATGCCCTTAAAATAGAACAACTTTTAACGGTTAAGCAAAACTACTTAAACCAACTAAGCCCCGGTACTAGCTCTGCGATCCACCACCTGCAGCATATGGCCCACCCACAGCCCCAACTAAGCCTGTTTGCACGCATCCGCTCGCGACTGACGCTAAAGACAACGACCTGAACGTCATGGAACACAAAATACTATTTACCGGCGTAGCTGGGGCCGGTAAAACTACCGCCATTGGTGCGGTGAGCGAAATACCGCCAATGCGCACCGATGTCAAAAATACCGATGCCAGCTTGGGCAAAGACACCACCACCGTAGGCCTAGACTATGGCGAACTCACCCTGGACGGTGGCGAAAAACTGCGCCTGTACGGCACGCCTGGCCAGGTGCGGTTTGACTTTATGTGGCAAATCCTGGCGCGCGGCGCTTTGGGCCTGATTATTTTGGTGGACAACCGCCGCCCTGACCCGTTAGCCGACCTGGACATGTACCTGGCCGGATTTAAAAAACTCATTGCCGACACCGCTTGCGTGGTAGCCATCGGCCGCACCGAGACTCACCCCAGCCCCAGCTTGGACCAGTTTGCGGCCCATTTAGAAGCGCAAGGCATTTTGTGCCCCGTGCTGCCCACCGATGTGCGCGACACCGCCCAAGTAACGCAGCTGCTGGAGCTGCTGATGCTGCAGCTAGAAACCAAAGACAGGACTTGAAACCGATGACATTAGAACCCCAACTCAAAGCGCGGTGTGAGGCTGCTGTAGAGAGCGTGATGCGCGAGGTTAAAGGTGCCAAAGCCGCAGTAATTTGCAGCGAAGACGGCTTCGAAGTGTCTGCGCGGGTGGAAAACAATGCCCAAATCTCCAGGCTGTCGGCCATGGCCAGTTCATTCTCAGCCTTGGGCGCACTGGTGGGCGAAGAAAGCCAGCTAGGCGCCTGCAAATACGTGCTGGTAAATGCGGAAGGCGGGCTTATTTTGATATTGCAAGCGCGCAACCCGCAGCACGTGCTGACCTTGTGCATAGTGACCGGCCCAGACGCAGTGGCCGGGCAGATGCTTTACTTTGCCAAAGAAGCTGCGCAAACTCTGGTTAAGGCTTAAAGCCAACGCCTTGCAGCTAATACCATTGCCCCGCAAACCATAATCATGCAGACTATCACCCAAATTTTGCAAAAACTGGCCGCATTTGATGGCGTGCAAGGCTGCGCGCTGGTAGAGGCCGACACGGGCATGGTGTGGCACTACGCCGGCCCCATGGCAGATATGGAACACGTAGGCGAAGCTGCAGTAGAGTTTTGGCGCACGCAAAACAGAGTAGCCGCGCAATTGGGCATGATGGGCCCACTTAAATTTGCTTCTTACAACTACGGGCAGCGCATGATAGGGCTGATACCTTGCGACCCTGAGCTAAGCCTGGTTTTAGTGTGTGTTGCTGTAAGCCACGGTATGGCGTGGAATACCTGGATGAAAGAACTGCCTTTATTGCGCAATGCCGTAAAACAATACAACGCTCGGCAATCTGCGGTACTTGCAGCCTAAGCCAAGATTTAAAACTAATTAACTTATTAACTTCTGACCTCAGTAGCTGCCGTACCCTACGCCGCAGCAGCTACTGAACCACTTTAGGCGT
The DNA here is from genome assembly GCA_043721235.1 of Polaromonas sp. Taxonomy (GTDB): domain Bacteria; phylum Pseudomonadota; class Gammaproteobacteria; order Burkholderiales; family Burkholderiaceae_C; genus JAAFIP01. Next base: position 4,091 of record JAYSRE010000237.1, read on the forward strand.
TTGACAGAAGGATTTACTATGGCAACTATTAACCAAGGCCTGACCGACCTAATGACGTGCGACGGCGCTGTGTGCGCTGCTTTGGTAGACTCTTCCAGCGGTATGATTTTGGGCCAATCTGGTACCGGTGTCGACATGGAAGTGGCCGCCGCAGGCAACACCGAAGTGGTACGTGCCAAAATGAAAACTATGCGCGGCCTGGGCCTGAACGACGTGATTGAAGACATCTTGATCACCCTGGGCAAGCAGTACCACATCATCCGCCCCATGGCCCGCAAAGAAGGTTTGTTCATCTACATCGTGCTAGACAAGGCCAAGTCTAATTTGGCTTTGGCACGCCGTAAAGTGGCTGACGTTGAGCGCGAACTGACCGTGTAATTTGCAACACTTTATAAAAAAGCCGATGCTTGCATCGGCTTTTTTCACGCCCAAAATCCTGTGGCCAACGCACGTATTCCCTCAAATACGACGGCCAAGGGTTTTACCTAGATTAAAAAAGCACGGTCGTGCTTAAAAATACGACCAGCAAAAAAACAGCCACGACTGCCGTTTGCCTGACTGCACAAAATCTAGGAGACACGGATGAAACGTTTTACCGCCGCCTTAGGGCTGGCAACTGCCTTGGCCTTTTCATTGGGTTTAGGCAGCCACACTGCAGCGCACGCGGCAGACACCTATACCCAAACCAAATACCCTGTTGTGCTGGTGCACGGCCTGTTAGGTTTTGATGCGATTGGCCCCATCAACTATTTCTACGGCATTCCCAGCGCGCTGCGCAGCAGCGGTGCGGTGGTGTTTACCCCTGAAGTGTCCCAAGCCAACAGCACCGAAGTGCGCGGCGAACAGCTGCTAGCGCAGTTGCAAGCGCTAAAAGCCCAGTACGGCTACGCCAAGTTCAACCTGGTGGGCCACAGCCACGGCGGCAACACCGCCCGCTATGTAGCCGCTGTGGCACCTGAGCTGGTGGCCAGCGTAACCAGCGTAGGCACGCCCCATGCGGGCAGCAAGACAGCCGACGCTATAGCTGGCATTGCCGATGCAGTCCATGCCACCGGCTTGGCCGCCACGCTGGTCAACGGGCTGTCTAGCCTGGTGGCCTACCTGTCGGGCAACAATGCCGCCAACCCGCAAAACGCATTCGCCTCGCTGCAATCGCTTAGCACCGCAGGCTCGGCCGCTTTCAACCGCCGCTTTCCCCAAGGCACGCCCACCACCGCTTGCGGCCAAGGCCCTGAAGTGGTCAATGGCGTGCGCTACCACTCCTTTGGCGGCACCTCGGTGCTGACCAACGTATTGGACGTGAGCGACGTGGTGCTGGGCACGGGTTCGCTGTTTTTTGGCTTCGAGCAAAACGACGGCGTGGTGGGGCAATGCTCCAGCCACTGGGGCAAGGTCATTCGTGACAACTACCCGTGGAACCACCTGGACGAAGTGAACCAGGCCTTTGGTTTGCGCGGCCTGTTCACCCCCGACCCAGTGGCCATGTACCGCGCGCAGGCTAACCGCCTTAAAACCCTTGGTTTGTGATATTTTTTAAGCAAAAAGGCCCTGTCGCCCAAGGAAATGCTACACAATTAGCTATAGTAATAATAGCAATTACTGGGCTGGCGGGGTGTGCATACTATCTGTTTGCGGGCTCTGCTCAGCCCAGCCAAGGGCTGGTTGGCACAGCACAGAGCGCTGGTTTGCAGCTGCCGCGCGTGCCCAGCTTGCTCGCTGCAGGCGGGCATGGCGGCAACGACACGGCAGTGGCCGCAACCACCACAGAGGCAGACCACACCGGCTCATTGGCCAACACCCAGCTTGATGGCAGCTGGAGCATTGGCCCCAATGGCCTGCCCCAGCCCGACTTGGCGCTGCGCAGGCGGTTTGATTATTTTTTGCTGCTGCAAGGTGAGCAAGACCTTGGCCTGGTGGCCGCACGCATCCGCCAGCAAGTGCAAGCCGCACACGGCGCAGCAGCCGCGCAGCACATCACGGCGTTATGGGACAGCTACCTGCGCTTGCAGCAGCACGCTTGGACCACCCAAGTTAACCCGCAGCGCCACGAGACCTGGAGCACTGCCTTGGCCGAGCGCAGCGCAGTGCGCCGCCAACTGCTGGGCAGTGCGTGGGCCGAGGCGTTTTATGGCGACGAAGAAAACGCCCTGCGCCAGCTGGTTGCGCATACGAACAGCAGCTTGGCTGTAGCGCAAAGTGCCCAGCCATCCAGTCCTGTGCAGCCAGCAGCCGCCCTGCCCGATGCCACAGAACGCCTGGCCGCCCACCAAGCCCAGTGGCAGCAGTGGGAAGATCGCTTGGGCGCTGCCCGTCAGCACATAGCCCGGCTGAGCAGCGCCCCCGAGCTGTCTGGCCCCCAGCGCAGCGAGGCTATAGCGTCCTACATCAACCAGCACTTTACGGGCAGCGAACTGCTGCGGGTGAAGGCTTTGCTTAATTTATAAGGTGATTGCCCATGGGACCGGCTGGCTTGGTTGACCTGGACCAGCGCCACATGACCAAAGTACCCACCGCTACCAAGTGCACGGCCATGGCTGTCCATGCTGTCCAGCCTAATGCTTGTTGATTTTCAAAGTAATTTTTCAGCCCGAACATAGGCTCAAACCACAGCGCAAGATTTCCTTCTGCCAAGGAAAACAGGGTGGGTAAAACAACACCCAGAATAAAAAGTGTCAGCAAGGTCATGCCCAGTGGTTTGCGGGTGGTGTTACGCAAAGCATAGAAAAGGTAAATACCGCAGTCGCGCAAGCAATGCAGCAAAGCCATCCATAAAATGCTGGTCGCAGCGGCCGCCTCTTGGCTAGCATTACCACCCCAAACCACCAGGGTGTAGAGGCTTGCACACACCAGGGCCAGTGCAAAACTCACTGGCCACAGGGGCAGGTCTTGCAAAAAACGGCGCACGCTGCTGTTTTTCCAGTGAAAAATTATGGCGCGCCACACCAGCAGGTTGTTTTTTTCAGTAAATAGTGCAAAGTAGGTCGCTAGGATGGCCGTCATGGCGATGGCCAGCAAAGGCATTGCACGTGCTTTGGGGGTCAGGACATAACCCGCCACGATCAAGCCCAATACCAGTACGCCTACTACCCAAGCCCACGGTGTCGTGCGCAGCATCAATTGCTTGCCCATGCTGCGCCACAGTGCCAGCAGCCCTAAAGCTAAAAAAAGAACAGCCAAAACCAAGCTCTGAAGCGCCAGCGGCAAATCCAAACCCCACCAGCTGCCTGCTGCGTTGTCTTGTCCGGTCGTTTGCGTTGAAAACAGAAAAAGCGCAGGCAAAATTTGCAAAATTATGAACAAACCAAACAACCGCCCCACCATTCCGGTACTTTTTTCAGCATGGGTGTCTAGCGTATGCAATCGGCTTGCCATCAGCCACGCGTGCAAGGCTACGGTGGCGATCAAACCCGCCAGCAACCAAATACAGCGCGTAACAGGGTCGCTCTGCAGTAAAGCCACAAAAAATACGACCACTGCACACAGCAAACCACCATACCAAGCGTAGGCAGCACTGCCCAGCAGCTTACCCCATGCCATTTCCCAAGGTGTCAATGCACTTAAACGCTGTTGGTCCCAGGTGCGCTCAGCCACTTCGCTGTTGATGCTGGAGATCACGGCAAAACTGCCCCACCCTGCAATTAGCAATCCACACAGCACGCTTGCTGAAATAAACAAGGTATTTAAAGGCTGCCCGGTGTCCAGCACAAAACTCAGTGCGGCAATCAGCCCTAAGGCGATGGGCATAATAAATAACCGGCTGGGCGAAATTTCTAGCCACAGATTGCGCTTAAATTCAGGGTTCATAGTGTGTTCAATCAGGTTGAAACCGGTGCAGGTGCAGGTGCATCACCAAGCCCATAGCTGTCTTGGAGGCTGGTGCGCACCTCGGTAAAAGAAAACACCGGGACGGCTGCATGGGTGAGTTTGGTCAGCAACGCGACACGTGCGTCTATGTCATGGGCAGGCATGTAAAGGGTGGTGGGGGTGCTGCCGCTGGGGTCTACTTGCACTGTTTCGTAGCCGGCCAAAAGGGCTTGCAATTGGGGCGCTGGCGCAGCTATTTTGATGGACAGTTGCGCTTTGACGACCCCTTGGCGCCCCGCTGAAGTAGCCGCTAAACTGGCATGCTTGCTGACCCGGCCCTCGCGGATAGACAGAATATGCGTGCAATACTCGTCCAGTTCACTCAAAATATGGCTTGAAACAACCAGTGTCATTCCTTTGCTGTTCAGCTGGCGAAAAAGCAACGACAAGTCTGCACGCGCCTCTGGGTCGAGTCCGCTGGCGGGCTCATCTAGCAGCAGCACCTGGGGCATGTGCACCATCGACTGGCCTATGGCAACGCGCTGGCGTTGACCGCGCGACAGCCGGCTGGCCAAACTGGACAGCTTGTCTTGCAGGCCTAGTTGATGGGCCACTTGTGCGACACGGTCAGCCACAAGGTGCGCGGCAATTTTTTGCGATTGGGCTGCATAGGTTAAGCACTGCGCTACGCTTAAGTCTTGGTACAAACCAAACGCATCGGACAGGTAACCCAGCTGGGTGTGTACGGTGCGCGGATGCTCTTGCACATCAATGCCGCCCACGGTGATTTTGCCTGCTAAAGGCGTGTCTAGCCCCGCAATACAACGCATCAGGGTAGATTTGCCTGCGCCATTAGGGCCAACCAAAGCAGTCACCGTGCCTTGGGGAATATCTACGGACACGCCATGCAAAGCACGGTGCCCCAGGTAATCAAAGATCAAACCTTCAACATGAATCATATGTATTTACCCATTTCAAGCCACAAACTGCACGATGGGTGATGGTACTGGGTAAATCTGCCGCAAGTGCTGTGCGCCAAGTTTTATGAAAAACCCTCAGCAACGCAATCTTGCGAGAAGCTGCGCGGCGTGTGACAAATTTCACATGAAAAACATATTCCACACAACTGCAACGCTGATTTGCATTTGCTCGTAGTTAGTTACCAGGCTTGTGGTTTACAAACCGTGTTTATAAGTTGGAATGAGGATTGTTATGAACCAAGAGTTTGCACCCATCGGCTTGCGCAAAGGCAAGCTTGCCAGAAAGTACCTGCCAACGGTTTTGGCAGCAGTGACTTCGGCATTGATTTTGATGGCTTGCGGCGGCGGCGGCGGTGACGCAGCGCCTGATCAAAACGGGAATACGCCAACGCCAAACCCAAACCCAAACCCAAACCCAAACCCAAACCCAAACCCAACTCCTAGTGCCACAGGCTCGATTGTGTACGAAGACAATGGCACGATCTACGTGGTCAACCTAGCGACCGGCGCAACCACAGATTTCGCTGCAATGCAGTTCGCCCGAGGTGGTGTCAGCGTGTCGCGTGATGGCACGGTGGCGCATTTGCGGGAGCTGTTTGATAACCCGGATGGGGTATTTGTTCGCCTGACACGCTTGGATGGCACGTTGGTACGTGAATTTAGTTTTGAAAAAACTCTTTCTTTGCCCAACAACAACGGCGGCGCACGTATTTCGCCCGACGGTAAATGGGTGGCGTTTTCTATCAATACCGACATCAGCGCAGCAGGCCAGCCATCCAACCGCCTAGACCGGGTTTATATGTGCAGCACAGTAACAACGGGTGCCGGACAATGCACATTTTGGAATTACGTGCGCGATCCCGGTTGGACGGCAGACAACCGCCTACTGGCCGTCGATGAAAACCGCACACAGCTGTACCGCAGCAATGCCAATTTAATCTCCACTAACCTTACCCAAAACAGGATTGACCCTATCGGCCCAGGTAATCTGCAAGAAGCTTTTGCGCCTGAGGGCACAGCGAATAACAACGGCATTGTCTTTTCTACCGGTAGTATCGGCACAGCGCGCACTTTTGGACTCAATATTACCAGCGGTGCAGTCACCCGTCTCTTTACGGGCAGCATCTACCAGCGGCTGGCTCTGCCAGCGGGTGGTTCTTTGTTGTACCAGCAAGGTTGCTGTGTAAACCGTGCTGGTGGTGGCGCGGGGGTTTTAGGCAGTAACCTGCACCGTGCGCCGCTCAACATCAATGCCACCCAAGACAGCCCGACAAATTATGTGAACGAACCCGGTAATTACCTCAGCAGCGCACGCGGTGTACTCAGGACGACAGAGCGCTACGGCTACACACCTGCAATAAGGTAAAAATACCATCACAGCATGAAAAAGGCCGACGCATGCGTCGGCCATTTTGCATTTTGCTTAAGCTTACAACTTAAGCAAAATTCTTCTGTGCAAAGTCCCAGTTCACGAGACTGTTCAAAAAGGTTTCCACAAATTTGGGCCGCGCGTTGCGGTAGTCAATGTAGTAGGCATGCTCCCACACATCCACAGTGAGCAAGGCTTTGTCTGCCGTGGTCAGCGGGGTGCCAGCGGGGCCGGTGTTGACAATATCTACGCTGCCGTCCGGTTTTTTTACCAGCCAGGTCCAGCCGGAGCCAAAGTTGCCTACGGCGCTTTTGGTGAAGGCTTCTTTAAAAGCGGCGTAGCTGCCGAATTTGGCGTTGATAGCCGCGGCCAGCGCGCCAATGGGTTCGCCACCACCTTGGGGTTTCATGCAGCTCCAAAAAAAGGTGTGGTTCCAAATTTGGACTGAATTGTTGTACACGCCGCCGCTGGATTTTTTGATAATTTCCTCCAGCGTTAAGGCCTCGAACTCGGTGCCTTTTTGCAGGTTGTTCAGGTTGACCACATACGCGTTGTGGTGCTTGCCGTGGTGGTATTCAAAAGCCTCTTGGCTGTAGTGTGGGGCCAAAGCATCGATAGCGTAGGGCAGTGCAGGCAGGGTATGTTCCATGGTGGCTTCTTTCAAGTTGGCTGGCGGTTGTTTGAATTAACAATCAATGCATTGTAGAAAGCTTTTTAAGCCATTTACGCACGCGGGGGTTTTGATCTGTTAAAACACTTGTTTGCACTTTGCCGCCCCAGGGGCCTTCTCCATGACCAGTACACCCCACGCACAGCCTGCAGTTGCAGCCCTGCCCTTAAGCACCCACACTATCTGTTGGACCGAGGGCGACCACAACCACACCGCGCTATGGCGCTCTGAGCGTGGCACCCCCGCCCCCAAGCGCGTAGTGCTGGCTGACGACACCATGAACGCCGACACGGCCTACCGCCTGGCCTGCGAGGGCGTGGGCCTGCTGTGGCAGGGCGACTTTCACAACGCGCGCATGCTAGTGCAAGCGCTGGCCCGGCGCACCGACCGCTTGCCTGAGCGGCAAAAGTTCAAGACCGACAAACAGTCGGCCAGGCTGGCACGCAGCGACAAAGCTGCCGCTGGCCAGCAAGCTACAGCCCAGAGTGCTTCCAACTCCGCTACGAGGCACACGCAAGCGGCAGAGGCTTTCCATCAGCACCGCCTGCTGCAGTCCCAGCGTGCCCGCGTGCTGGGCATGGTGCTGGTACCGCTGGACGCGGCCTACCAAATTGCTCTGCGCCGCGCGCCTGATGTGCAGCTGGCCTGCGCCGAAGTGTGGGGTGAGCTAGATGCGGATACCATGGCCGCTGCACAAGCCCGGCTGGTAGCGCAAAAGCAGGCAGCAGGCATGCTGCCCAAACCCGGCGACGAGCCAACCGAAGCGCCGTTTACCGAAACCTTTGACGACGAGCCCGTAAAGCCTGTCAAAGTGGGTAAATTTGAGCAGAAAATTATTCTGCAAAGTAAAGGCGCCACCACGCAGGTCACCAGCCTGCGCGAACTGCTGGGCATGACCAGCAGCCACGAATGGCGCAGGGTGGGCGTGCAAGTGCCTGCGCTGGGCCAACTTAGCAGCGATGGCGTAGAAATTTACGACCGCATTCACCCGCACTACGGCGTTTTTTCCCCTGTGCGGGGCGAATACGTGGCGCTGGTGGCCAAAGCGCCCCTGCCCGTCTCAGCAGCCGCCAAAGCAGCGCTGATAGCCTGGGATATTGGCACTGGCACCGGCGTGCTGGCCGCCATGCTGGCACGGCGCGGCTTGGCGAACATTGTGGCCACCGACCAAGATCCGCGCGCCCTGGCCTGCGCACATAACAACCTGGCGCGGCTGGATGTGAGCGACTTGGTCAGCGTGGTGCAGGCCGATTTGTTTCCTCCAGGCAAAGCCCACTTGATCGTTTGCAACCCACCATGGCTGCCCGCACGCGGCAGCGCGCCCATAGAGCGCGCCGTGTACGACGAAGACTCAGGCATGTTGCTGGGCTTTTTAAAGGGGCTGCCCACGCATTTGGCCAAAGGTGGCGAAGGCTGGCTGCTAATGTCTGATTTGGCCGAACGCCTGGGCCTGCGCAGCGCCACCGAGCTGCAAGATGCTATCGCGGCGGCGGGCCTCAAAGTGGTGGGCAAGCTGGCCACCAAGCCGGTTCATCCCAAAGCCAGCGACCCCGGCGACGCGCTGCACAAAGCGCGTGCAGCAGAGGTGACTACGCTATGGCGTTTGGCGGTTGCTTAAGCGGCTAATGGCTAAATTTAGTTAAGACTGCTTTTAAGGATTTGAGAACTGGAGCACGCTAATATGATTAATCAACGGACTAATTACTTTTGCTTGCAAAAAAATGCGCGATTTTTTGTAGGCCAATGCATTTGATAACTAAACTTTCATTAGTTAAATTTTTACACTATGTTGATTATTTATGACGAATCATAACTGTATTAAAAAACATTACTAAACTATTGACGGTTCTGTCAATTTTTATATCGGCTTGCGGGGGAGGCGCTGGTGACACCAGTGGTTCTGCCAACAGCACGGCTAATCCTGCAACCACTAACCCGTCTTCTGGCACAGCCCCGATTAGTGCAGTTTCCGGTGGAACGGGCGGGCTCTTAACTCCCAACCCTGTGGTTATTGCTGGCTCTCCAGGCGCCGTCACCAGTGGTGCGAGTGGCCCAACTGCAACCGGCACATTACCGGCCCCGACAGCAACAGGAACGGTGAGCGGCGTAATTAACAATCCACCGCCCGTTAACACGTTACCTGTTAGCGGCGGTTCGACTACAGGCCCAGTCACGGTGACCAACACCCTCCCTCCTGTTAACACGGTACCTCCCGGCGGCAGTAGCCCAGTGGTAGCAACACCAAAAACTGTGCTTTTGTGGTCCGATGCCGCCACTTGGGGCGGGAGCAAGCCAGTTGCTGGTGCTGCAGTATTGGTGCCTGCAAATATGAAAATTGTGCTGGACGAAAACACGCCAGCACTGGGTGATTTGACCATTGAAGGTGAAGTGTCGTTTCTAGCAGGCGTTACCGCAGAATTAAGCGCAGCAACCATACGCGTACAAAAAGCTGGAGCGCTGCGCGCAGGTTCATCAACTACGCCTTTTACTGGCCGTGCGACGATAACACTGACATCGCAAGATACCGCCAGCTCTGCAGCAGCTGGCAGCATGGGAACACGGGGTATCTTGGTCAGTGGCGGTGGCAAACTTGAACTGTTTGGTTCAGCGCCTGCCGTTCCCTGGACGCGTCTAAATGCGCATGCAGCCGCTGGCAGCACCGCGCTCACACTAGAGCGCAATGTGAACTGGAAAGCAGGCGATCAAATTGTAGTTGCTCCAACTGAGTGGTACGGCGATGTATGGGTTGCACAGTCGGTTCATGATGCCTCAACAGCCACACAAAAGCTCACCGTCGCCAGCGTCAACGCAAATACAATTAATACAACCACTGCAGTGAATGCTTTTCGCTGGGGCTTGATGCAGTACATGACAGACGCAGGCATCAGTTTGACCCGCGGTACTTTTACAAAACCTCACCCCGACGCGGTGGAAGCCCTGGATGAGCGCGCAGAAGTTGGCAACCTGACTCGCAATATTGTGATTCAGGGAGCGAATGACGCGAAATGGACGAACAACGGCTTTGGTGCCCATGTCATGGTGATGGACTTGGCATCCTCTTTGCAGATGGACGGTGTAGAGCTGCGGCGCATGGGCCAAGAGGGCCTAACGGGCCGGTATCCGATCCACTGGCATTTGCTGTCTTACGCCGCAAACGGTGCTGTACTTGGCGATGCGGTTAACCACTTCGTGCGCAACAGCACCGTTTGGGACTCACGCCACCGCTGCATGGTGCTCCACGGCACCAACGGTGTGAGCCTGACCAACAACATTTGCTACAACATCAAAGGCCACGCCATCTTTTTGGAAGATGCTGTGGAGCGGCGCAACAAAATTGAAGGCAACCTGGTGCTCAGAGTCCGTTCACCGATTGACGCGCTGGCACTGACTGCGCATGAAAAAGCAGGCCACATGTGTGGTGCGTCTGCCGCATACTGGTTGACCAATCCTGACAACACGGTACGCAACAACGTGGCTGCGGACGCACAAGGCAACGGGTTCTGGCTGTCCTACCCGCAAAAACCCGTCAAACAAAACGCCAACGTCGCCTTGCGGCCCTTCAACATGGCGCATGGGCCGTTTGAGTTCAACAGCACCCATTCCAATGGCAACAACGGCCTGATGCTGGAATGCGCCATGACCGACGATGCAGGCAACCTGGAATTGCTAAATTATTCTCCAACCGTCGACGGGAGCGAATTTAATTACACCAATGGCATCACCCCAGTGATTAAAAGCATAAGTACTACCAAAAATAATGGCGGTTATGTCAATCGCGTAATTCAACCCAGCTATGTGCAATGGGCGGCAGCAGATAACCTGGGACGCGCTTTTTCGGGCGCTGTACAGTACGGTAGTTCACTCAAACACTCGCTTATCATTGGTAAAAGTCTGAACAACAGGCAGACCTATCCAACCGACGCAGACCCGCAGTTAGCAGTGGCTTCTTACCATTCGCAGATGGACATCATACAAAACACGTTCGCTCACTTTCCAAATGCAGGCTACGTTCTTAAAGATGTGCAAGGTGATGTGTCTTCTGGCGCGTTCGGCACCAACGACTATTACATACGGCCTGTCGAAAAAGGCATGTGGCGAAATCCTGGCAACCGCTTTATTGCAGCAGATGCCGGTTACAGGGCACAACCGCCGCACCTGCAACCGGGCTACACAGCAGCCTCGCGGTACAACTGGACCTTATCAGGAGCCATTTGGGATCCTTATGGCTACTGGGCCTCTGCAGGGCGATATTTGGTGTTTGACACACCATTTTTAAGCGATGCAAGCTGCACGCAGTTAAAGACCACAGTCCCAACCGGAAACCGTAACGGCTTGTCATGCGCTGGGCCGTACTACGGTATCGGCAACATGCAGCTGAACTTCGGTTTGCCCAACGCAACTGACCCGTACAGCCCTCTTGACACATTGGACGTGACACGTCTAGACGCTGCTGGTAACTCGCTAGGAAAATGGCGGGTTGAGCGAGGCGACACCAGCGTCATGTTGGGGAACATGCGCCATTTTGCGGCCGTCAAAGGAGGCTCTTACGTGGTGAAGTTCCCGGAATTTCCCAACAATAACGCGGTGAAATCACATCCTCAATGGATCAATATGACGCTTGAAAATATGTTGACAGCTAGCGACTCCGTGATGCTAGGCGTGCACTATGACGGCGCAACGGCACCCTCGCGCGTCTTCGTGTCACCGGGCGGTAACAGCAACTTTGATGGAAATTCGCGCGCCATGGCCCCTGGGGCTAACCGCGCTGCAGTTGCGGCCAGCCAAGGCACCGTGTACTGGCGCGATACAGCCAATAATTTGATCTGGGTCAAGATCATGCCTTTTGCTCAAAACTTCTGGACTGGGGAAGTCGCAGGCTCTGACTTAGACCTTTATCGTCCTTTGTCCTTGCGCATTGAAAATTAATAGCCAATGCGTTACTTGCCTTGAAAGTAAAGGAAAGACTCCTCTTGTCTGGCATTGGTGCTGCTTTATTGGTTGTAGCAATGGTTGCCTACTATTTGAATGAAGGCGGATTAAGCAAACCAACCGAGCTAACCACTCAGCTGCAACTCAAAGAACCTTTGGCCCGTTCACTAGCAGCACCTGCTGTTTCGATGGTCAGCAGTTCAGTGAATGTCAAAAACTTGGCCATTCGCTGCCAAACTGCAATGATCAAAGACGTATGTGGAGTGATGACAGCCAGTGCACCACGCGCTGGGGAGCCCAGCACAGAACGACTTTTTATCGCTGGCGTTGGAGAGGTTGATGCCCAAGCTTTTAATCGCCTGCGCGAAGCAGGTGACCATATGTGCGCTGAAGTTGAGCGTGAATGTGACGCGAATTGGCTGGGTGCTGGGTGCAAAATCGCCCGAGCTATGTACCCGTTGTAGTGAATTGCTGCTGCAAATCGCCGCTTCAACGGCCACGCCGCTTGCCCTTACCTTTGGCCGCGGCCTTCTTGACCGCAGCACGCAAAGCCTGAATGGGCGATGCGGGCGCGCGGGCTAGCTCTTTGCTAGGCGCTCTGGTGCCAGAGATGGCGCCAGAGGACCCACGCGCAACTTTGCCCGGGGGAATGCGCGCTGGGTATACGGCTTCTTGCTCAACCGGCCTGCTGGGCGCATGCCGCGATACCTTGCCTGCAGATTTGCGCGCAGGTCTGCCTGTAGCAGTGTCGTCAGCCTCTAGCCGCACGGTGCCGCCCGAGGGCAGACGCACAGCTTCGCCATCGCGCACCAGCCTAAAGTCAATCTTGCGGCCGTCCAGGTCTACCCTGCTAACCTGAACGTTTACCCGCGACCCTATGGCGTAGCGCATGCCGGTGCGCTCACCGCGCAGTTCGCAGCGTACTTCGTCAAACTTAAAGTACTCACCGCCCAGCTCAGTCACGTGAATCAAGCCCTCTACATACATGGCATCTAGCGTGACAAATACACCAAAGCTGGTGCACGAGCTGACCGTGCCTGCATACTCCTCGCCCAAATGCTCGCGCATATATTTGCACTTCAGCCAGGCTTCCACATCTTTGCTGGCCTCGTCCGCGCGGCGCTCGTTGGCACTGCAGTGAATGCCAGCGGCTTCCCACTCCAGCTGTTCTGGGCTGGCTTTTTTGGGCTTCATAGTGGGCGCTTTGACTTTAAGGGCTGCGCGAGCCGCCAAGCGTTTTTTCAGCTTCTCATGCGCCTCACCAGGCAAGGGCAGTCTGGGCAGCTGGTACTTGGTATGGGTCAAAATCGCCTTGATCACCCGGTGCACCAGCAGGTCGGGATAGCGGCGGATCGGGCTGGTAAAGTGGGTGTAGGCCTCAAACGCCAAGCCAAAGTGACCACTGTTCACAGGCGTGTAAATCGCCTGGCTCATCGAGCGCAGCAGCATGGTGTGGATTTGCTGCGCGTCGGGCCGGTCTTTGGTGACAGCGGCAATGGCAGCAAACTCGCCGGGCACCGGGTCTTCGCCAATCGTCATGTTCAGCCCCAGCGTTTTGAGGTACATGCGCAGGGTTTCTTTTTTCTCCGGCGTGGGGCCTTCGTGCACGCGGTACAGGCCCAAGTGCTTGCTGCGCAAAATAAAATCGGCGCTGCACACATTGGCAGCCAGCATGGCTTCTTCAATCAGTTTGTGCGCATCGTTGCGGGTGCGGGGGATAATTTTTTCAATGCGGCCATTGTCGTCGCACACAATTTGGGTTTCTGTGGTCTCAAAGTCCACCGCGCCGCGCACATGGCGCTCTTGCAGCAGGGCGCGGTACACATCGTGCAGGTTCAGCAGGTCTTGCACACGCTCTTTGCGCTTGGCGGCCTCTGGGCCACGGGTATTGCTCAAAATAGCGGCCACTTCGGTGTAGGTAAAGCGCGCTTTGCTGTGCATCACTGCGGAGTAAAACTGGTAGGCGTGCACGGCGCCTTTGGCATCAACCAGCATGTCGCAAACCATGCACATGCGCTCTACATCAGGCTTGAGAGAACACAGCCCGTTGCTCAGCTTCTCAGGCAGCATGGGAATCACCCGGCGCGGAAAGTACACGCTGGTAGCCCGGTCGTATGCGTCAATGTCTATCGCAGTACCGGTTTTAACGTAATGTGATACGTCGGCAATCGCCACCAGCAGGCGCCAGCCGTTTTGCGCTGTTTTGCCGCGTCCGATGGTGGCGGGTTCGCAGTACACCGCGTCGTCAAAATCACGTGCGTCTTCGCCGTCAATGGTGACCAGCGCAATGTCGGTCAGGTCGATGCGGTCCGCCTTGTCTGCGGGGCGCACATGGTCGGGCAAGGCTTTGGCCTCGGCCAAACAGGCCTCGGTAAACTCGTGCGGCACAGCGTATTTGCGCACCGCTATTTCAATCTCCATGCCAGGGTCGTCCACCTCGCCCAGCACTTCTTGCACGCGGCCTACCGGCTGGCCGTATAAAGACGGAGGCTCGGTCAGCTGCACCACCACCACTTGGCCGGTCTTGGCGTTGCCAGTGCCGTTTTTAGGTATCAAAATATCTTGGCCATAGCGCTTGTCTTCGGGCGCTACCAGCCACACGCCAGACTCTTGCAGCAGACGGCCAATGATGGGCTGGGGCGCGCGCTCCACAATTTCTGTGACTTTGCCCTCAGGGCGGCCCTTGCGGTCGTGGCGCGCAATGCGCACTTTCACGCGGTCGCGATGCAGCACGGCGCGCATCTCGCTAGGGGGCAAATACAGATCGGCACCGCCATCGTCGCGCTGAACAAAGCCGTGTCCATCACGGTGGCCTAGTGCGGTGCCTTCAATTTCTTCTGGCAGGCTGCCAGTTTGTGGGGTAGTTTTAATATAAAATCCAAAGTTCTTTGAAATTGGCCCAGGTGGCGGAATTGGTAGACGCACTAGTTTCAGGTACTAGCGAGT
>JAYSRE010000238.1:0-54637 GCA_043721235.1 Polaromonas sp.
GCTCAGCCGTATCGGCCACCGACACGGGCCGCTTGGCCACTGGCAGCACCGTCAACGCCGCCCTCACGCTGGGCGTGCGCAGCTTGGGCGCGCGCAGCAACCGCCACGCCCTGATCATTGGCATCAGTGAATATGCCGACAAAAGCACACCGCCCTTGCCCGGTGCCCGCATCGACCGCGAATCGGCCACCCAAATGGCCGCTGCCATGCAGGTACCTGCCAGCAACATCACCTACCTGCAAGACAGCCAGGCCACCGGGGCCAACATCCGCAAAGCCCTGGCCGACATGAATGCCCGCGTGCAAGACGGCGACCGCGTGTTTGTGCACTTTAGCGGCCACGGCACCCGCTACAACGACCCCGTAGCCGGCGGTTGCATAGAGGCGCTGCTGGCCTACGACGGCGGTACCAGCGGCACGCTAACCAACCGCGAGATGAGCACCTTGCTGGCACCCATCACCCAAAAAACTGACAAGCTCTTTGTGATGTACGACGCATGCCACTCTGGCGGCATTGTCAACGCCGCATCGGTGGTGCGCACGCGCGGCTTTACCAATCCTGCCGACGACGGCACGCTGCGGCCCAAGTTTGCCGCGATCAGCGAAGAATGTGGCCGCCCCGTCAATGTGAGAACCCGCAACCTGCTGTTAGAGCAAGTCAGCACAGGCGTGCTGCCGCAAGACGTGGTTCACATCAGCGCCTCTAAAAACGATGAAATCAGCTTTGACGACAGCAACAAAGGCGGCTTGGCCACCCAGTTTATGCGCGACTGCATGCTGCGCGAAGCCAAAGACCTGGACGGTTCGGGTGCCATCAGCATGGAGGAGATTCGCCAATGCGCGCAAACCAAAATCGACCAGCGCATGAAAAACGATGCTAACTTTAAAGCCCACAACATCCAGCTGTCTGGCAACACAGGTTTTGTACCAGCATGGTTTAGCCTGGCTGCGCCCGTGGCGACTGTGGCTTCGCCAGCGCCAGCGCCCGTGACCTTGCCAGCGACGGTACCAGCGCGCCCGGTTGCAGCCCCTCCTGTCGCCACCCCGGTCGCCACCCCCGTCGCCCTCAGCGGCGAGCAAGCCTTGCGCCAAATGTTCGACCAGCGCGATGCCAAACGCCGCGTGCAAGTTACGCTGTCCAAAGACAAGCTCAAAATTAGCCAAGACAGCCTGGAGTTTGTGGTGCAGTCTGACCGCGCAGGCTACGTCTACGTCGCCATGGCCGGGTCTGACAACCAGTCGCTGTACCTGCTGTTTCCTAACGACCTAGACCAAAACAACAAAATTGCCGCAGGCCAGCAGCTGGGCCTGCCGCGCCCTACTTGGCGCGTCAAAGCCGGTGGCCCAGCAGGCCGCGACAACCTGCTGGTTTTTGTAGCCGACAGCCCACGTGACCTCAGCAGCCTGGCCGCCAGCAAAACCGGCCCGTTCGTCACCTCCTTGAACGACAGCGCAGGCCGCGCAGCCCTGGGCACCCTCATGTCCACCAGCCCCACCGTCACTGGCCAAGAATGCACCAGCGCCAGCGCCCGCCGCAACAACGCCCTGTGCTCAGACGCGTATGGCGCGGCGATGGTGGTGGTGGATGAAGTAAATTGAAGCAGTTTGCTTCAAGTGGACCGCATTAAACCGACTAAATTTTTAGGTTTTAACCTTGTCGCCCAAGGAAATGCTCAATATACTGCTATGATTTTAGGAATAGCTGAGCTGGTAATGCTGTAGCCACAAACCAATGCAAAATACGCTGATTAAGCCAAGGCCTGGTCTGTGGAGGACCGTTGCCACAAATTGATTCCACCGTCCAATGCCAGCTTGTCAATGGCTGTCAGCTCGTCGCTGGTGAACGTCAACTTGGCCAGCGCGCCTACCAGCTCGGTGATTTGCGCGGGGTTGCTGGCACCGATCAAAGCAGAGGTTACGCCAGGATGGCGCAGCACCCAGGCTACGGCCATTTGCGGCAGGCTTTGGCCGCGCTGCCGGGCGATCTCGTTAAGGCCGCGCACATGCGCCAGGTTGCGCTCGGACAGATGGTCATGCTTGAATGAGCCGCCGCCAGGGCGGTTAATGCGCGCATCTTGCACAACGCCCCCTAGGTATTTGGTGCTGAGCAAGCCTTGGGCCAGCGCGCTAAAGGCGATGCAGCCTGTACCGGTGTCTTGCAGAGCGTTTAGCAAGTCTTCCTCAACCCAGCGGTTAAGCAGGCTGTAAGACGGCTGGTGGATGCGCAGCGGCACACCCATGCTGCGCAGCAGGGCTGCGGCTTCGCGCGTTTTGCCTGCGCTGTAGCTGCTGATGCCCGCGTACAAAGCCTTGCCTTGCTGCACGGCGGTGGCCAGCGCCGTGCAGGTTTCTTCCAGCGGAGTGTCGGGGTCAAACCGGTGCGAGTAAAAAATGTCCACGTACTCCAGGCCCATGCGCTTAAGGCTTTGGTCCAGGCTGGCCAGTATGTATTTGCGCGAGCCGCCGCCTTGGCCATACGGGCCGGGCCACATGTCGTAGCCCGCTTTACTGGAAATTATTAGTTCGTCGCGGTAGGGCCTGAAGTCGCGGCGCATGTGCTCGCCAAAATTGGTTTCTGCGCTGCCGTAGGGCGGGCCGTAGTTGTTGGCCAGGTCAAAGTGGCTAACCCCCAGGTCAAAAGCAGTGCGCAGCATATCGCGCTGCTGCGCAAACGGCGTACTGTCGCCAAAGTTGTGCCATAGGCCCAGCGAAATGGCGGGCAGTTTAAGACCACTGTGGCCGCACTTGCGGTACAGCATGCTGTCGTAGCGGGTGGGGGCGGCGTGGTACATGGTGCTGGGGCGTGTAAAAAAAAAGGCTGCAATAGGTGAATGTAAACCATTGGCCTACTCCCTGCATTGCAGGCTTGCCCTGCGCTGCATTGCAAGCGTTGGCACTGGCCGATGCTGTAGGGGCGCGCCTTAGCGCACCCGCTGGCCAAGCAGTATGACGCCTACTGCCAGCGCCCCAAGCCAGCTGACCAGCCCCAGTGGCCCGCCGTATTGCAGCGCTGCACCGCTGACCAAGGGCCCCACCGCCCCGCCCAGCGTGTAGCCGCTGATCATGGCCGCTGTGCCTGCGGCTGCAGTGCTGCCAACGCCAGCGCCCGCAGCGGCAGTGCTTGTGGCAAAGTCGTGGCCTACGCGCACCATGCACAGGGTGTACAGCGCGCCACCCACGCCGCCCCATAGCAAAGCCGTAGCCCATAGCACCGGCAGGTACTGGCCGCCCAGCATGAAGGCCGCAGTGGACGCAAACAGCACCGCTCCAGCCGCTGCAAATACCTTGCGGGCCGGGTACCTGTCAGCGGCCATGCCTGCAGGGTATTGGAACAAAAAGCTGCCCAGCCCCAGCATGCCCACAATGCCAGAGGCCTGTGCCAGCGACAGGCCCATGCCAGCCCCGTTGGCCGCGCTGATGCTGTTAAGACCCACCTCAAACGCGCCACCGACAAAAGCAATAGCCACCAAGGCGGGCGCGCTGCGCACTGCCGCCCACGTGCCGCCGGAGCCGCTAGACGCGCTGACATGGCCTGTGCCTGCCGTAGCCGAATGCGCTGTGGCAGAAGCAGAAGTGGAATCAGCATGGTGTGGTGCCAGCTGCTTTGCCACACCCGTCAGCACAATCACGCCCAGCGCGGCAAACTGTATGGCCGCACCGGCCCACAGCGTGGTGGGTGCCTGCCAGGCCAGCAAAGCGGGCACCAGTGGCCCTGCGGCTAGCGCAGCGCCCAAAGCCGTTTGGTATAGGCCCATCACCCGCCCGCGCTGCGCGGCGGGTGCATGCTGGGCCAGCAGCGACTCGGTGGCGTTCCACACAGCTGCGCCCCCCGCGCCCCCCAGCGCAGCGCTGGCGCACCACACGGCAAAATTGTCAGTAGCCACATAGCCCACGGTGCACACCGCCTCCAGCACCGCGCCCACTGTAAAACAGCGCGCCAAGCCCCAGCGCATAAACAGCCGGGGCATAATGGGAATCAGCACCGCCACACAGCTAAACCCAATCATCGCAAACGCACCAATCGCCGCTGTACCCAGCCCGCGCTGGTGCAACAGCACCGCCAGCACGGGGCCCAGCATGGCAAACGAAGTGACGGTCAGCGTGGTGGTGGCCGCCAGCAACCACACCTTGCGCATGGCAGTGTGGGGGCTGGTCATGCACAACCTGCTTGGTCGGGGGGTTTAAGCAGATGCATTAATAGATACTTGGCCCAGCGAGCCCGCACTTAGCGGTTTAAGCAGTTCGGCCAAATCGCTTTCGGTAAACAGGGGTTGTTTGCGCGCCACCGAGGCACTGTACATACTTTCGGCCAGCTGGGCTTTACGCTCTTGCAGTTGCAGCATGCGCTCTTCAATGGTGCCTTGTGCCACCAGCTTGTAGACCATCACTTGGCTGGTTTGGCCTATGCGGTGGGCGCGGTCGGTGGCTTGGTTTTCTACTGCTGGGTTCCACCACGGGTCATAGTGAATGACCGTATCGGCCTGGGTCAGGTTCAGGCCCACACCGCCCGCTTTCAGGCTGATGAGAAACAGCGGCACTTCGCCGCTGGTAAAGCGCGCAATAAGCTGGTCGCGTTTTTGGCTTTGGCCTGTGAGCTTGACCCAGGCCAAAGCGTGCTTTTTGAGCTCCTCTTCAATCAGCTCCAGCATGCTGGTGAACTGCGAGAACAACAGCACTTTGCGGCCTTGCGCCAGCAGCTGGGGCAGCAGCTCCATCAGCAGTTCCAGCTTGGCCGACTGCTTTATTTTTTTGGCCGATGCCAGCGGCAGCAAACGCGGGTCGCAGCAGACCTGGCGCAGTTTCAGCAAGGCATCCAGCACTTGAATTTGCGAACGGGCCAAGCCCTTGTTGGCCAGTGCATCCTGCACCGCTTTTTCAGTGGTGAGGCGAATCGTCTCGTACAGGTTGGCTTGCCTGTCACCCAGCTCGACGCTGGTGATGCTGACCTGCTTGTCTGGCAGTTCGGTGGCCACATCGCGCTTGGCACGGCGCAGCATAAAAGGTGTCACCCGTTTGCGCAAGTGGCCCAGGCGCTCGGTGTTGCCATGCTTTTCAATCGGGGTGCGAAACAGTTCTTTAAAACGCGACTGGCTGCCTAGAAAACCGGGCATTAAAAAGTGGAACAAACTCCACAATTCGCCCAAGTGATTTTCCATGGGCGTGCCCGACAGGCACAGGCGGTGGCGGGTGTTCAGCGCAGTGGCCGCTTGCGCGGCGTGGGTATGCGCATTTTTAATATTTTGTGCTTCGTCCAGCACCACCAGATGCCAAGGTTGTTTGGCCCAGCGTGCCTGGTCGCGTGCCAGCAGCGAGTAGGGCATGATGACAATGTCTTGCTGGGCGATGCGGTCAGCCTCACCATGGCGGTCCGCGCCATGCCAGACCAGGCTGGACAGGCCGGGTGTAAAACGCGCAATCTCCCGCTGCCAGTTGCCCATCACGCTGACGGGTGCGACGAT
Source organism: Polaromonas sp. (assembly GCA_043721235.1). Taxonomy (GTDB): domain Bacteria; phylum Pseudomonadota; class Gammaproteobacteria; order Burkholderiales; family Burkholderiaceae_C; genus JAAFIP01. The sequence goes on from JAYSRE010000238.1 coordinate 5,459, forward strand.
CAGCACAGGGCGGTCGAGCCTGCCGGCGGCTTTCTCTACGGCAATATGCACCAAGGTTTGCACGGTTTTGCCCAGCCCCATGTCGTCGGCCAAAATACCGGCCAGCTGGTGGGTGCGCAAAAACTGCAGCCAGTTCAGGCCCTGCTGTTGGTAGGGGCGCAGCGTAGCGTGCACACCGGTCGGTAGCGCCACCTCGGACAAAGCCACAACGCCGCTGAGCTGCTGCACCATCAGGCGCAGGCTGTCGGCCCCCTGCCACTGCGCGCCCGTACCTAGAGATGCGCCCACGCGCAGCGCCTCTAGCCGGGACAGTCGCACGCTGTCGGCATTGCCCGCTATGCTGCGCTCTCCCACCAGTTCGATCAAGGCTTCCAGCCAGGGGCGCAGTGGTTCGGTGGGCAGGCGCAGGTAGCTGCCGTCTGCCTGCTGCAGGTAGACAAAAGGCGGCATCTGCAACTGCACGGCTGGGTTGGCAGGCGCGTTGTCTGCGGCACCTTGGGCCAACGGCTGCGCGTAAGACACGGCTTGCAACTGCGCCAGCAGCTGGGGCAGCATGGGCAAAATATTGTGCCGCTGGCCATTGATGTCGATGCCCAGGGACAGGTCAAACCATGCCGCTTGCGCGCTGTCGCTGTCTGCTTTGCGCTGTTCTTGGCTGCCGTAGGGCGCGCTGGCATCGTCCAAGTTGATGTGGATGCCGTCCACGTGGGTGATCCAGCCGGCCAGCGCTTCGTCTTGGGTAACTTCAAATCCTGCGTCTTTAAAGCCTGCAAAGCCATCGTCTACCCACTGCAGCCATTGGCTTTGCGCAACAGCGCCCATGCCGCTGGTAAATTCGCCCTGCGCATCGCCCGCCAAGTTCCACAGCCGCAAGGTGATCTGCGCGGTGTGCTCAGCGGCCATGTCGCGCTGAACCAGCACACGGGTGGTGCGCTGCTGCAGGCCTGTCCCAGGGGTTTGTTCGGCCCAGGCATGGGTTTCAACCATTACAGGGTTTTGCCCGCCATGGGTGTAGTGGGACACGCCTGCGTAGTCAAAGCGCAGGCGTGCCATCAGCGGGCCCAGCTTGGCGCGTTGGTCGGCCGGCACGTGCTCAATGTGCAGGCGCAGCACCGGGGTGATGCCGGTGATCACGCGCGGTGCTGTCATGTTGGGCGGCAAAGCCAGACCGCCCAACCGATTGACCAGGGCGCCTTCAAATTGCGCTAGCGCCGCTTGCGTTACAGCGGGAGATTTAAGCAGGGCGCTGGTTTGCGCATCGCCCATGCCCGGCGTGACAGCGTGGCCGCACAGGCCGCGGGCGGTGTCCAGGTAGAACGCGGGCTGGTTGGTAAACAACTGCATCGACGTGGGCTTGCTAGGCACCATGCGCCACAACAGCGCATCGTTTTTATGAGCGCTTCTCCCGCGCTCTTCTTGCCATGTCCAAGCCAGGCTATGGTCTGCGCCCCAGGCAATTTGTTGGTTCAGCACCCGGTCATCTGATTGGGTGAACAGCCGGCCGCTCTTGGCGGCCAGCTCCAGCGCGAGCAGGCCCGTAGCACCTTCTAACGTGGCGCTGTGGCTCTGGTAGCTGTAGCCGTAGCTGTTCTTGCACATGCTGGTGATCAAGCGCACGACTTCTTTGTCAGACGCGGGCGCGCGACCTGCGCCTAGGTAGTGGTCCAGCTTGACCTTGCTCCATTTGCCAGTGCGCAGTACGCGCGCAGTGCCAAAGCACAGCTCCAGCATGCGGTGGCCCGACAGCGTCTTAAAGCCCAGCATATAGACCACTTGGTCAGGCGCGCCATAGCCACTGGCGCTGGTAGCAGGTGCTGCAGCTGCTGCAGCTGTGCTGGCGCTAGGGTCGCCAAATAAATCCAGCCAATCGCTCAGCTCCTTGGCTGCGCCGCGCTCCTTGATGCTGCTGTCCAGTGCTGCGCGGTCTATGGCCGTCTGGGTGGAAGCCTTCAAGCGCTGCGCTTTTGCCTGCCCCGGGCTTAAGGCCGTGGCCTCAGGGGCAGCGTTTGGGGCTGGGCTGTGGGTTGCGGGCGCTGGGCTACTGACCACGCCGCGCACGGCTCCTGACTTATAGGCAGCTTTTAGTGCAACGGCCACACTGTGTTTGCAATTGCGCCCCACAGGGCAGCTGCAGTGGGCGCTGTACGACGCGATGGCACCATCGCTGGTAATTTCTATGTCCACCGATGTGCTGTAGACATCGCGGCCACTGCCTTGCACCTGGCCTGAAATATGCCATGCCGTACTGCTTTCAGGCTCAAGGCTGTAGCTTAAGACACGCTGTTGCAGGTACACTTCGCGGCCACGTTCGTAGGTCGCGGCGTTCACTGCTTTTTGCAGCGAGGCCGGGTTGATGACGAATATTTGCGAGGTCATGCGGTTGCGCGAAAGCTGCTTTGGGGTCTTGGCCCTGCATTACATGGGCAGGTGCGCCCTGTTGCTGTATTAGCTTACTGCCAACGTTGATGGGGCAGGCCGAGCACACCTTGCGCCTGCACGTCTGCATGGTAGCTTGAGCGCACCATTGCGCCCACAGCGGCGTGGCTAAAGCCCATCTTGTAAGCCTCGGCTTCCAGCATTTTGAAGGTGTCGGGGTGCACATAGCGGCGCACCGGCAGGTGGGCCATGGACGGCGCAAGGTACTGGCCGATGGTCAGCATGTCGATATGGTGCGCACGCATGTCGCGCATGGTTTGCAAAATCTCCTCGTCGGACTCGCCCAAGCCCACCATGATGCCGCTTTTGGTGGGCACATTGGGGTGCAGGGCCTTGAATTTTTTCAGCAAATTCAACGAGAAGGCATAGTCGCTGCCGGGGCGGGCTTCTTTGTACAGGCGCGCAATCGTCTCTAGGTTGTGGTTCATTACATCGGGTGGTGCGGCACGCAAAATCTCCAGCGCACGGTCGTCGCGGCCTCTAAAGTCAGGCACCAGCACCTCGATGGTGGTGCCTGGGGACAGCTCGCGGGTTTTGCGAATGCACTCTACAAAATGGCTGGCACCGCCGTCACGCAGGTCGTCTCGGTCAACCGAGGTGATGACCACGTATTTCAGCTTGAGCTTGGCAATGGTTTTGGCCATGTTTTCAGGCTCAAGCGCGTCCAGCGGGTCAGGGCGGCCGTGGCCTACGTCGCAAAACGGGCAACGGCGGGTGCATTTGTCACCCATGATCATGAAAGTGGCGGTGCCTTTGCCAAAGCACTCACCAATGTTGGGGCATGAGGCCTCCTCGCACACCGTGTGCAAATTGCTTTCTCGCAAGATTTGTTTGATCTCATAAAAGCGCGTAGACGGTGAACCCGCTTTTACGCGGATCCACTCAGGCTTTTTCAGCACCTCGCCGCGCTCAACCTTGATGGGGATGCGGCTAAGTTTGGCGGCAGCTTTTTGCTTGGCCAGCGGGTTGTAGGTTTCTTGCGATTGGGCGTCGCGAACGACTTCGGTGGTGCTCATGCTGCCTATTGTCGCTCAGACTGGGTTCTTGGTCAGACCAAGCCCCTAAGCGTCCAAGTAGGTCTGCAGTTTTTGGGCCAGCACTTGCGCTACCTCGTCCCAGCTGGCCACCACTCCCAAGGAGGCCATGTCTACCGTGCGCAGCCCGGTGTAGCCGCAGGGGTTAATGCGGCTAAATGGCTCCAAGTCCATCGCCACATTCAAGGCCAGGCCATGGTAAGTAAAGTGGCGACTCACCTTGATACCCAGCGCCGCAATTTTGCCAATGTTGTTGGGTTTGACCAGCGCCGCCTCTGTCATGGCCAATCCGTCGGCCCCCAGCAAGCGCGCGTGGCTGCCGGGCGCGTCGGTGCGCACATAAATACCAGGTGCGCCGCGCACGCGGTGGCCCGTAATATGGAACGCAGCTAGGGTTTTAATGACCGCTTCTTCAATTTTGAAGACATATTCTTTAACGTAGTAGCCCGCAGCCTTCAGGTTGACCAACGGGTAGGCCACCACCTGCCCCGGCCCGTGGTAAGTAACCTGCCCACCCCGGTTGGTTTGCACCACAGGGATGTCGCCTGGCAGTAAAAGATGCTCAGGCTTACCCGCCAGGCCTTGGGTAAAAACTGGAAAATGCTCACAAATCCATAGCTTATTATCTAGTATTTCCTTGGGACTAAGGGTTTTTTCGTTGGTATTTTGATGTGACCGCGCAGCCGTAAACTCTTGCATCGCAGCATAGGTGGGCAGGTAAGCGACGCGGCCTAAAAAGTGGGTTTGCATGCGCAATGCGGTAGTGGCCCAAGCTGCGGCGCTAGGCACAGGCCTTACTTTTTAAGCTTGGCCAGCTCGTACAGAGGCAGCACCTTGGGTAAGTTGCCTTCAATGTTAGAAATGCGTTTAGGCCCACTGGGGTGCGTGCTTAAAAACTGCGGCGGCGCGCCCTTGCTGGCCGCGCCCATTTTCTGCCACAGCGACACCCCTGCGCGCGGGTTGTAGCCGGCGCGGGCGGCCAGCTCCATGCCTACCAGGTCCGCTTCTGACTCGTCTTCGCGGCCAAATTTCAAGGTCAGCAGTTGGCTGCCCATGCCCAGCACTTGTGCGCCCACATCGCCCACACCCAGCAACTGGCCCAGCACATTGGCACCTATGTTGGTGGCGGCGTTTTTGCCCATGCGTTCGCGGGCGTGCTCGCGCAGGGCGTGGGCTACTTCGTGCCCCATGATCATGGCCACCTCATCGTCGGTAAGTTTGAGCTGCTCCAAAATGCCCGTGTAAAAGGCAATTTTGCCGCCTGGCATGCAAAACGCATTGACCTGTTTGCTGATCAGCAAATTAACTTCCCACTTCCAGTCTTTAGCGCGCGGGTTCCAGGCTAGCGCATGGGGAATTATTTTTTGGGAAATTGCCCTTAGCCGCAGCACTTGGGGGTGGTTGGCGGGTGCCAATGCCTGCTGTGCACTGGCTTCTTGCAGCATTTTTTGGTACTGCTGGCTGGCTGCTTGCTCTACTTGGCTGGCAGGCACCAGCTTGGCAAACTGAGAGTTGGCGCCCACCTCGACACCGTCGCGTGCGGTGGCTATTGCGCCAGTAAAAGCTGCGGCCAATGCCAGTGCCAGTGCGCCCATAGTGGCGGCTGTGCCCCGCAAGGCGCGTGCGCGCACTTGCCCTGCCGGCAAAGTGCCAAGTACGGCTGTGTAAATGGGCAGGGCAGTGGGGGTAAAGCGCGTGGTCATAGGTCAAAGTTCTTTAAACAGAGGGACGGTGGCTTTGTGTACAAAATAAGAGCAGGAACGTGACCAAAGCTACGCCATCATAGGCCGCATGAATCGTTATTGTGCATGAACTGGCAGGGCGTGGCCTAAGTTGCTGCCGGTGCGTGGCACAAAAAAACGGCCACCCGAAGGTGGCCGTGTCAAAGTCCTCTTGGAAGGACGTCGTTGGGAGACCGGTAAAAATACGTTAAAAACCTTGTGTGTGACAACAATAAAACGATTCTGCAATAGATTTTGCCGTGAGAACATCCCACAAACAGGGGATATGAGGGGTGTATTTACAACAATTTTGTGCATTCCGTGTGTTAAATCACGAAGCTTCACGGTGTTGCCCGTATGCATTTGCATGCAAATGCGCCGCGCGCTGCTCTGCGCGCATGTATTGCATGCTAATAGCCCGTAATGTGCACCACAAAACAGGCACCAGTGCCGTCATCTCGGCCTAGGCACGTGACGCTGCCGCCGTGGCTTTGGGCAATCGACTGCACCAGCGCCAAACCCAAACCTACGCCGCCATCGCGCTGGCTGGCGCTGCTGCTGCGGTAAAAGGGTTCAAAAATGCGTGCCCGCTCGGCTACTGGCACACCAGGGCCGCGGTCGCAGACTTGAATCTCAATCGCGTTGCGCGCAGTGGGCACACTGTGCCCAAGGGTTGGTGCAGGGTACGGTGGTGCAGGCTTCTGTAGGTGCGGCACTGGGCGCAGCATAACTTGCACGCTGCCCCGGCCGTAGCGCTGTGCATTTTCTAGCAAGTTGCGCACCAGACGGCGCAGCAAGCGCGGCACGCCCTGTATTTGCAGGCTTTGCATCTGCAGATTTTGTGTTTGCCGCTGCTGCGCCTCTTGGGCGGGAGCGTCTGGCAGCTGGCAATCTAGGGGCACGTCATAGCGGGCGCATTCTTGGGCTACCAGCGCAATCATGTCTACTTCTTCTATTGCACCCAGGCCAACACCGGGGCTGTGCTGGGCTGCGTCTAGGCGGCTGGACAGCAGTATTTCGTCAATCAGCGCGTCCAGCTCGTTGATGCTGCGTGCCAGCTCGGCTTGCAGCGCAGGGCTGGGGGCCTGCTGGCTAAGTTCCAGCCCCATGCGGATGCGCGTCAGGGGCGACCTGAGCTCATGCGATGCGTTGGCAAGCAGTGTTTTGTGTGCCTGCACCAGCGCCTCTATGCGGTCGGCGGCGGCGTTAAAACGCTGGCCTAAAAAAGCCACTTCGTCCGCGCCATCCGTGGCTACCCGTTCCTTAAGGTTGCCTGCGCCCCAGCGTTCTACGCCGCGCTGCAAGCTCTCAAGGCGCTTGGTAATGCGCCGCACAATCGGGTAGCTGCCCATTGCCACGGCCAGCGCAATCACGCCGCCAAGCCAGAGCAGAAAACTGGGGTTGCGCTGGGTATTGCCGTCAATCCAGCGCTGCGATGGCAAGGGGCCCAATGCGGGCGCTGGGCGCGGCGGCAACTGCATGAGCAGTTTGTCGCCACTGGGCATGGTCACTTCAAATTCAAGCCCTGGGCCTGGGCCCTGCTGCCCTGGAATTTTCGGGCGCGGCGCTTTGGCGCTGGCCTGGCCCAGCAACGCGCCATTTGCGTCGCGCACCATCAGCTCGCGGGCAGGCTGTTCGGCCAGCCGCTCGGCGCGCACGCGGTCGGTGTAGTCGCGCCACAGCGCGCCAAAGGCAAAGGTAAGCACCAGCACAGCCAGCACCACGGCCAGCCATACGCGCACCACCAAGCGGTTAAAAAAAGACACTTTCATGGCAGGCTAATCTTGCTGCTTTGAAAACACATAGCCTACGCCGCGTACGGTCACAATACGCTGCGGCTCTTTCGGGTCAAGCTCGATAGCCGCCCGAATACGGCCCATGTGCACATCAATAGAGCGGTCAAAAGCTTCCAGCTCGCGGCCGCGCACAGCCTCCATAATTTGCTCGCGGGTCAGCACCCGGCCCGCCCGCTCGGCAATGGCCACCAGCAGGTCAAACTGGTAGGAGGTGAGATCGACCTTGCTGCCTGCGACCAGCACGGTGCGGGCATCGCGGTCTATCTCCAGGCTGCCAAACACCATGCGGCGTTGGTTTTTGTCACTCAGTGTGGCTACGCCCTCGCCATAACGGCGCAGTACCGAGCGCACACGCGCCAGCAGTTCGCGCGGTTCAAACGGTTTGGCCAAGTAGTCGTCAGCACCCAGCTCAAGGCCAATAATCCGGTCCATCGCGTCGCCTTTGCCCGTCAGCATGAGCACGGGCGTGCGCGACAGCGCCCCAGGCAGCGCACGAATACGGCGGCACACCTCTAGGCCGTCAATGCCGGGCATCATAAGGTCCAAAATCACCAGTTGCGGCGGCGCGGTGTGCAGCGCCGCCAAACCCATTGCACCGTCTGCAGCATGGGTAAACGCAAAGCCGTTGCCACGAAAATACTCGCCCACCATGTTAGCCAGGCGGGTGTCGTCTTCAATCATCAGCAGGTGTTGTTGCATGGCCTCCATGCTAGCGAGTTTATGTAGCATCGGCTACGGGGGCGTAACGGGTTTGTAAAGCTGGGGTAAATGGTGCCCAAGGTTTGGGCAGGCCACGTAAGTATTTTCCTGGTCAAATAGCCCTATCGCCCAAGGAAATGCTATACGAGTAGCTATTAAATTAGGAGTTCTGTGCAGCCGAACGAATTTTCTTGACCAGTGCGGTGGTGGAGTAACCGTCCACAAAACTCAGCGCAAATGCTTGGCCGCCATAGCCTTCTACCAGCTGGGCCTCTGCCAACAGCTTCATGTCGTAGTCGCCGCCTTTGACCAAGATATCGGGGCGCAATGTGCTGATAATCTCCAGCGGGGTATCTTCGTCAAACCAGGTTACCAGCGAGACCGATTCCAGCGCCGCAATCAGCGCAGCGCGGTCGTCTTGGGGGTTCAGTGGCCGGTCGGGGCCCTTGCCTAGGCGGCGTGCGGAGGCATCGGTGTTCAGGGCCACGACCAGCGAGCCGCCTAGTGCTCGGGCGGCTGCCAGGTAGCTGGCGTGGCCGCGGTGCAGCACATCGAACACGCCATTGGTAAACACCACGGGCTTGGGTAACGCGGCTGCGCGCTCGGCCACCTGCGCACGCGTGGCTATTTTGGCCAAGAAGCTGGGAGCGCTCATTCACTGCGCGGGCATAGCGGTGGTGCAAAAGTTGCGCAGCCTGGCGCAACAGCCTGCACCAGCTTGGCCAAAGGTAGCAGCAGAGAAGCTTCTTTCCCGCACCATCTGCTGCTATTTATGCAGCGCTGGCTGCAACACCAGAGGGCAATACCAAGCCCTCGGCTTTGGCTGCCAACTCTTTAGACAGCTCTTTGCGAAAGCGGTTGAGCTCTTGGACGCTTTCAAAGCTGCGCTCCATCAGCAGGCTCATGTTGTGCAAAATACGCTCTACCACTTTGCCTTCCCACACGGCATCAAACTTAATCTGCGTGTCCAGCCAGTGCTCCAGCCAGTCAGGGTTGGGCAAGCGGCTTTGGATGGTGTCGCGGGGGAACAGCGCTTTGTTCACGTGCAGATTGGTCGGGTGCAGGGCTTGGGCGGTGCGCCGGGCGCTGGCCATGAGCACGCCTACTTTGGTAAATGCCGCTTTGGCATCCACACCAAAGTTGCCAATGGCGCGTTTCATGTAGCGCAAATAGGCACCGCCATGGCGAGCCTCGTCCTGGCTTAGCTTGGTGTAGATGTTTTTAATCACCGGCTCGGTATGCCATTCGCTGGCCCGGCGGTACCAGTGGTTGAGGCGAATTTCGCCGCAAAAATGCAGCATCAGCGTTTCAAGTGCGGGCGCGGGCTCAAATTCAAAGCGCACGTCGTGCAGCTCGGCTTCGGTGGGGGCCATGTCGGGGCGAAAGCGCTTGAGGTATTCCATCAGCACCAAGGAGTGCTTTTGCTCTTCAAAAAACCAAATCGACATGAAGGCAGAAAAGTCACTGTCGTGGCGGTTGTCGCGCAAAAACATTTCGGTAGCGGGCAGCGCGCTCCACTCGGTAATGGCGTTCATTTTGATGGTCTGGGCTTGTTCGTCGGTCAGCTGCGCACCGTCAAATTGCCCCCATGGAATATCTTTTTCCATGTCCCATCGGACCGATTCAAGTTGTTTAAAGAGTTCTGGATAAAGCATAAGGTGCCTAGTAATATAAATTTACTATGATTTTACGCACTGTATATGACGCTGCACGCTTTAGCTGCAAGAACCACCCAAGCTCAATGGCCTTACACGGTAAGCTCGCAGCGTAGCGTGCAGGGCCAGAAAAATCAGCTGGCTGGCGTGTAGCCCGCAAAAGCGGGCTTTAAAACCGCAATAATAAGGTTTCGCAAAGCCCGTAGCAACACAACGCAGGGCGCACGCAAGTTATTTAACCTTCTTAAAAGCAGGGCAATATAACTACCCATTGTAATTTGCTACTGTTCAGTCATAATTTGACTATGCAGTTTGGAGTCATTCGATGATTGTAATTAACAGTTTGCTGATACCCATAATGCACCCTTTTCCTCTGCTACGTGGCCTGCCGGGCAAGTTTTGTTTGGCTGAAATTTTGAAGCGGTTTTCCTCCTCCCTCCCTCTTTTCGCTTCAGGGCGCAACGTAGTGGTTTTCTATTCGGCCTAGTCTTTCCATGTCCGCACCCCTAAAAGTGGCCATCATTGGCTCAGGCATTGCTGGTTTGTCGGTGGCCCACAGCCTGCAGGGCCACGCCGACATTACTTTGTTTGAATCTGCCAGCTACTTTGGCGGCCATACCCACACAGTAGACGTTACATTGCCCACGCCGCAAGGCAATGTCACCCACGGCATCGACACCGGGTTTTTGGTTTACAACGAGCGCACTTACCCTAATTTAATTGCCCTGTTCGACCAGTTGGGCGTGAAGACGGCTAAGTCTGAGATGTCTTTTTCAGTGCAGGTGCCCGGTGCCTTCCCCGGTAAAGGCCGCAGCACCTTGGAGTGGAGCGGCACCAGCCTGTCCAGCGTGTTTGCCCAGCGCAGCAACCTGGCCAACCCTCAGTTTTTGGGCATGCTTTGGCACATGCTGCGCTTTAACAAGCTGTGCACCCAGTTGGCGCGGGCAGGCAGCGAGGCCAAGTTGGCCCTGCCCTTGGGTGATTTCCTGCAAGAACACCGTTTTAGCGCCGCCTTTACCAATTGGTACCTGCTGCCGATGCTGGGCTGCATATGGAGCTGCCCTACCGACCAGATGCTGCAGTTTCCAGTAGCCACCATGGTCAGGTTTTGCCACAACCACGGCTTGGTACAAATTACCAACCGCCCGCAGTGGTACACCGTGGCCGGTGGCGCGCGCCACTACGTAGACAAAATAGTGGCCCACATTGGTGACAAAAGGCTGGACACGCCGGTGGAGCTGATCGAGCGCGACAGCGTAAACGGCGGCGTGCGGGTGATCTCCCAAGGCCGCGCCGAGCGTTTTGACCGCGTGGTACTGGCCACGCACGCGCCGCAGGCGCTGGCACTGCTGCGCGACCCCAGCGCGCAAGAGCGCAGCGTGCTGGGCGCGTTTCGCACCCAAGCCAACCATGCTGTGCTGCACACCGACGCCTCGGTGCTGCCCCGCCAGCGCAGCGCCTGGGCCGCGTGGAACTATGTGCGCGGCAACCCTGCAGACACTGGCGCTAGCAGCAATAGTAGCAATAGCGTGTGCCTGCACTACCTGATAAACAAGCTGCAGCCGATACCCTTTAGCCAGCCTGTGGTGGTAAGCTTGAATCCATCGCAGCCGATAGCGCGTAACCACACCATGGGCGAATTTCACTACGCGCACCCGGTGTTTGACGCGGCGGCCACTGCGGCGCAGCAGCAGATGCACACCCTGCAGGGCGATCGGGGCACGTATTTTTGCGGAGCCTGGATGGGCTATGGCTTTCATGAAGATGGCCTCAAGTCAGGCTTGGCTGTGGGGCGCACGCTGCTGCAAGAACTGCACGCACCACAGCGGCTAACAGCATGACACTGGCAGCCCAAGCGCTTATGGGTTTTGGCCAAGTGCGCCACACCCGGCTGCGGCCTGCGCGCAATGCGTTTGCCTACCCCACCTATTTTTTGATGCTGCCGATGCGCACCTTGGCGCATACCCCGTGCGCCGCACTGGCGCGCAACCGGTGTGGTGCTTTGAGCTTTTATGACCGCGACCATGGCGCAGGCAGTGCTGATGCGCTGGCCTGGGTAGACAGCCTGCTGCACAGCCAAGGCATAACGGATGCCACGGGCGAGGCCTGGCTGCACTGCTATCCGCGCGTGCTGGGCTACACCTTCAAACCTGTGAGTTTTTGGTACTGCCACGGCCTCAGTGGTAGCCTGCGCGCGGTGGTGGTAGAGGTGAACAACACCTTTGGCGAACGCCATGTTTACCTGCTAGACCGGCCAGCTTATGGGGTAGAACAGACAGCGGCCAAGGTGTTCCATGTATCACCGTTTTGCAATGTCGAAGGCAGCTACCGGTTTCGCTTTATGACCACAGCCAGCGCAGCAGAGCACACAGGCCAAAAGGCAAACGTGCTTGCCCGCACCGTTGCCCGCATAGACTACGACGACGCGCAGGGCGCGTTGATTAACACCTGCGTCAGTGGCGACTTGGAACCCCTGACGCTTGCCAGCCAGCGCCGTGCACTGTGGCGCTACGGCGCGATGACGCTGGCCGTGGTGGCGCGTATCCACTGGCAGGCAATGAAATTGTTTGCGCTGCGTGTTCCGTTTGTTAAAAAGCCAGCGCCACCGCAAAATTTAGTAACGCGATAAACCCTTCCTTTTTTCAGCCCATGAACCCGACTAACCCTTTGTCTGCCTCGATGTCAGCCGCAACCGCGCGGTCGGTTAACTACACCAACACAAGCCCGGCAGCCGCTGCCCAAGCTGCGCCAACGCATGGTGGGTCTGCCCACGGTGGGTCTGCGCAGCCCAGCCACCGCCGCAAAATGCCAGCCGCCGCACGCACCTGCCTCAAGCTGCTGCGCAAACTGCAGCACGGCAGCTTGCAAGTCACGCTACCAGACGGCAGTGTGCAGCATTTTGGCCAGCTCTCTGAGGCACACGCGGCGCTGCACATCCACGACTGGGCGGTCTGCGCTGCAGCGCTCAAGTCGGGCGACATTGGCTTCGCCGAAAGCTACATTGCGGGCCATTGGACATCGCCCGACATAGCCGCATTGCTGGGCGTTCTGGTGGCCAACCGCCGCGAGGTAGAAGACATGGTGTACGGCACCTGGCTGGGCCGCTTGGCCTACCGGATCAAACACCTGCTTAACCGCAACACCAAAGCTAACAGCCAAAAAAATATCCATGCCCACTACGACCTGGGCAACGCCTTCTACACTTTGTGGCTAGACGACACCATGAACTATTCGTCAGCCTGGTTTGACGGTAACTTAGACCAAGACATGGTGCAGGCCCAGCACGCCAAGGTGAGCCGCGCGCTGCGCATGGCCCACGTAAAAAGCGGCGATCGGGTGTTGGAAATAGGCTGCGGCTGGGGCGCGCTGGCAGAAAAAGCGGCCACTGAATTTGGTGCCCATACCACCGGCGTTACCTTGTCTACCGAGCAACTGGCCTGGGCGCAAGCACGCATGCAGCGCGCAGGCCAGAGCAGCCAAGCCGATTTGCGCCTGCAAGACTACCGCGACATTCAGGACGCACCCTTCGACGCAATTTGCTCTATCGAAATGCTGGAAGCCGTGGGCCAAGCCTACTGGCCCACCTACTTTGCCAGCGTGGCCAAGCTGCTCAAAAGCGGTGGCCGCGCCTGCATCCAGTCCATCGTGATTGACGATGCGCTGTTTGCCCGCTACGTGAACTCGACCGACTTTATCCAGCAGTACATTTTCCCGGGCGGCTGCTTGCCGTGTCCTGCAGAGTTTCGCAAACAGGCGCAGGCTGCAGGCTTGCAGGTGGTAGACCAGTTTGCCTTTGGTCTGGACTACGCCGAAACCTTGCGCCGCTGGCGTGCAGCCTTTACAGCGCAGCGCGCCGGTGTGCTGGCCGCAGGTTTTGACGAGCGCTTTATGCGCATTTGGGAATTCTATTTAGCCTACTGCGAAGCCGCTTTCATGCAGGCCAATATTGACGTGGTGCAGTTCACACTGCAAAAGCCATGAAAATTCTTAAGCAGCGCCAATTAGCTCACTATTTAATAGCTGCTTGTTCAGCATTTACTTGGGCAAGCAGTACATTTGCTTCACAAAATGCACCTGCACAGACCACGCCCATGCAAGCTGCACCTTCCCAGGCTGCGCAGACCCAAGCCACAGAGCCGACCCGGCAGTTAAATACCAACTTGGGCAGCCCACTGGAGCGCACGCGGCTGCTGGGCACCACGCGGCTGTCCATGTACGGCTTTCAAATCTACGACGCACGCTTATGGGCTGAGCCTGGCTTCAAAGCCGACGACTACCTGGCCAGCCGTTTTGCGCTGGAAATTACCTACCTGCGCAACCTCAATGGCAAGATGGTGGCCCAGCGCTCGATCAAAGAAATGCAAGGCGTGGGCAACCTCAGCCCAATGCAGTCGGCCCAATGGCTGGGACAAATGGAAAGTTTGTTCCCTACCATCGCCAAAGGTGACCGCTTGGTGGGCATACACCAGCCTGGCGCAGGGGCAGTGTTTACTTTTAACGGCAAACCTATGGGCGAGATCAAGGACGCTGAGTTTGCGCGTTTGTTTTTTGGCATTTGGCTCAGCCCGCAGACCAGCGCCCCGCAAATGCGCCGTGAGCTGCTGGGCTTGGCTTTAGGCTCAGCCTCCGCCTCCGGTCCAAGCCCCAGTTTGGCCAAACCCTAAACTCCCTATGACCACTGCCACACCCACATGGACGAGCCGACTGGGCCTGCGCTACGGCCTGATGGGTTTGCCGTTGGCGTTTGTGGCGCTACCTTTGTACGTGATTTTGCCTAACCACTATGCCCGCGCCTTTGGCGTGCCGCTGGCCACGCTGGGCGCGCTGCTGCTGGGTGCGCGGCTGTTTGACGCCGTAATTGACCCGCTGCTGGGGCGCTGGTGTGACCGCTGGTTTGGCCACAGCGCACAACGTGTGCTGCGCATCAGCGCGATGGCCAGTATGCTGCTGGCGGCAGGTTTTATGGCGCTGTTTTTTCCGCCAGTGCGCGGTGATGCTTTGCTGCTGTGGGCGCTGGCCGCGCTGGTGGTAACGTACACCGCTTACAGCCTAGTTAGTGTGGCCCACCAAAGCTGGGGTGCGCGGCTGGGTGGCGACGCGCTGCAGCGCAGCCGCATCGTAGCCTGGCGCGAAGGCCTGGGCCTGGCAGGTGTGCTGCTGGCCTCGGTGCTGCCCGTGGTGGCAGGCCTTGGCGTGACCAGCGCGGTGTTTACCGCCGCCTTGGTGCTGGGCTGGCTTGCGTGGACACAGGCCCCGCGGCCTGCGTCAGTGCACAGTGCGGCGCTGGCGCAGCAGCAGAGCAGCATTCCAGCGGCCTCAGAGCATGCCATTTCATCGGCCATCGCACCATCCGCCACTGCAAATGCCACTGCCGATGGCCACGCCCCGGCTGCAGTTTCCCTGTGGCTGCCGCTGCAGCGCCCCCGGTTCATGCCGCTGATGCTGATTTTTATCCTCAACGGCATTGCCAGCGCTATCCCCGCTACGCTGGTGCTGTTTTTTATTCAAGACCTTTTGCAAGCCCCACCCAAGCTGGAGGGCGCGTTTTTAACCGCGTATTTCTTGGCTGCTGCAATGTCTATTCCGCTGTGGCTGCGCTGCATTGGCCGCTGGGGTTTGTGGCGCAGTTGGCTGGGCGGCATGCTTATGGCCGTGGCGGTATTTGTTTGGGCTGCTACGTTAGGGCGCGGTGACATTGCGGCTTTTATGGCGGTCTGTGCGCTGTCGGGCATTGCACTGGGCGCCGACTTGGCCGCACCGCCTGCACTGTTGGCCGGGGTGATTCAGAATAACGGCGACCACGGCCGAGCCGAGGGGGCCTACTTTGGCTGGTGGAACTTTGCCACCAAGCTCAATTTGGCACTGGCCGCTGGTCTGGCACTGCCTGCGTTGGCGTATTTTGGCTACACCCCCGGCGCACGTGCACCGCAGGCCCTGCAAGCCTTGGTTATAGCCTACTGTGTGCTGCCATGCGCTCTTAAACTTGCTGCTGCCAGTGCGCTTTTTTACTATTCAAAACGGCAAATATTTTCTTAATCAACCCAAGGACTACGCCATGCAACGCCGCACTTTACTTACCGCCTCCTGGGCCTCCACCTTGGCCCTTGCAGGCTGCGCCGGTGCCCCACAGGTGAGCGACTACGCGCAAGAAAAACCGGTCTTTGACCTGAAAAATTACTTTACCGGCGTAGTCGACGGTTGGGGTATTTTTACCGACCGCAGCGGCAAAGTCGTCAAGCGTTTTTTGGTCACCATGAACTGCAGCTGGAACGGCGACCAAGGCGTGCTGGACGAAGACTTTGTCTACAGCGACGGCACCAAACAAAAACGTATTTGGCGCATGACCCAACTGCCCGACGGCAAATATGTAGGCCGCGCCGACGATGTGGTGGGCGTGGGCAATGGTCAGCAAATGGGCAACGCTTTTCGCTGGGGCTACACGCTGAATTTACCGGTAGACAACAAAGTCTACGAAGTGCAGTTTGACGACTGGATGTACCAAATGGACGACAAAGTGGTGATCAACAAAGCCACCATGCGCAAGTTTGGCATCACATTGGGCGAGCTGGTAGTGAATTTTAAAAAACGCTAAGTTTCAGCAAAAAAACACACCTACAGTCCCCATGAGCCTGAACCCCCCTATTGCCCACTGGACCGGCCGCCGTGTCTGGTTGATTGGTGCCTCCACCGGCATCGGCCGCGCCACCGCCGAGCTGCTGCACAGCAAAGGCGCGCACGTTATTGTTTCTGCGCGCAACGCCAGCGCGCTAGATGCATTGGCCGCCCAGTACCTCGGCCTGCAGGCTTTGCCTTTGGATGCAACTGACGAGCTTGCCGTCAAAGCCGCAGCCCAGCTGCTGCTGGCCACTGGACCCATAGACCTGGTGATGTACTGCGCAGGCACCTACAGCGCGGTGCGCGCACAAGACATGCAAACCGGTGACATTGCCCACCACATGCAGGTTAACTATATGGGTGCGGTCTACAGCGTTGCTGCGGTGCTGCCGGCCATGCTGGCGGCAGGCAGCGGGCATATTAGTTTGGTCTCTAGCGTGGCGGGCTTTCGCGGCCTGCCCAAGTCGCTGGCCTACGGCCCCACCAAGGCTGCGCTGATCAACTTGGCCGAAACCCTGTACATTGACTTGCACAACAGCGGCATTGGCATCAGTCTGGTGAACCCCGGCTTTGTCCAAACGCCCCTGACTGCGCAAAACACATTCCATATGCCCGCCCTTATCTCGCCGCAGCAAGCGGCCATGGACATCGTGGCCAACTGGGAGCGGGGCCGGTTTGAGATTCACTTCCCCAAGCGCTTTACCCGGTTGATGAAACTGCTGCGCATCGTGCCCTACCGCTGGTATTTTGCCGCCACGCGGCGCTTTACGGGCTTGTGAGCCATGCGCTCAACAGACACCTTGGTGCCCGACAGCGCTGTGCCCACCGCACAGGCGGTAGAGCGGGTGGTGCAGTTTTTTGAGACACTGCAGCCCAGCACATTGGCGCAAATACCCAGCATCTACAGCGAAGATGCGTACTTTAAAGACCCGTTTAACGAAGTGCGTGGCCTGCCTGCCGTGCAGCAGATTTTTGCCCACATGTACGTTGCGCTAGCGCAGCCACGCTTTGTCGTTACCGAGCGGGTGGTGCAAGGCAACCAGTGCTTTTTGGTGTGGGATTTTAAGTTTCGCTTTAAGCGCTTTGACACCACCACGGAGCAAACTGTGCGCGGCACCTCGCACCTGCGCTTTGCCCCCGATGGGCGCGTGCGCTACCACCGGGACTATTGGGACGCAGCCGAGGAGCTGTACGAAAAGCTCCCCGTGCTTGGGCGCATCATGCGCTGGCTAAAGCGGCGTGCTAACAGCTGACGGAGCGGCCAAAATTTCCCGCACAGGCATGATGTGCAGGGCCTCTGGGGGTATGTGCAATACCAGTGCGCAGCCTACCTGGGCCTGCATGCTGCGCAGCAGCGCGGTAGACAAATTAAGTGTAACTTCATCGCCGGCTGGTGCGCCAGTCACAGCCAGTTTGCAGACGCATATTTCGCCCAAGGGCAGCATTTCAACGAGCTGGCAGGGCAGGTAGTTGTCAAGCGGTGCGCTGCCTTGAGGTGCGCTGTGGTGGGGGGCGCTGTAGTGAGGCGCGCCGTGGTGGTGTGCGTTGCCAGCTAGCGCGGCGGCTGGCGCTGGGTGCGCTGCCTCGGGGCTCAGCACCTGCACATTGGCGCCTGCCAGCACCCAGGTCACCTGTGTGGCATGGTCAATTTTGCCTTTGTCTTGGGCATGCAGGTCGTGCTGGCCCCAACGCAAACGGCCCATGCTAAGACCCGCGTTAGTGTTGCCAGCACCAGCGTCAGCGTCAGCGCCCGTAGCGGTGTAAAACTGGCTGGCAAAGTGGTTATGGATGCCTACCAGCTGTGCCACGCGGGCGTTACGTGGGCTGCGCAGCACCCGTTCGGGCGGACCGCTTTGCAAAGTGGTGCCGCCGTCTACGATCACCACTTTGTCGGCCAAGCGCCGGGCCTCGGCCAGGTCGTGGGTGACCAGCACAATGGGCAGGTGCAAGCTGCTGTGCAGCTGGGCCAGCGCCCGGTACAGCACCTGGCGCATGGGGGCATCTACCGCAGAAAACGGCTCGTCTAGCAGCAGCACGCCGGGTGCCTGGGGCGCTAGAGGCGCAGCAAGCGCACCCGCACCCGCACCCGCACCCGCACCTGCGGCTGTACCAGCCGCTTGCGCGCTGTGACCCGGCAAGGGCACTATGCGCACCAAGGCCCGCGCCAGCGCCACCCGCTGCTGCTGCCCACCGCTAAGCTGGTGCGGCAACCGGTGGGCCAGACTGGCCAAACCTAGGCGCTCTAGCAGGGCCATAGCTTGGTCCTGTATTTGGTCTTGTGACCAATGTTTTGGTGCACAAACAGCAATGTTTTTAACAGCGGACAGGTGCGGGAATAGCGCGTACTGCTGAAACACCAGGCCCACATGGCGGGCCTGAGGTGTCAGGGCGATGCTGCGTTGGCTGTCAAACCAAATATGCTCGCTCTGCGCCGTGCGCAGCGTAATGTGCCCGGTCAAACCCGGCGGGCGGTACAGCCCGGCCACCGCGCGCAGCAGGGTGGTTTTGCCGCTGCCTGACGGCCCTACCAGTGCCACCAGCTCACCGGCTGCACAGTCAAACTCGGCCTGCAGCAGCACCGGTGCCGTGCAGCGCAGGGCGACGTGCAGGTTGTAGGCCTGAGTGCGCTGGGGTGGGGCGCACGGGGCTGGGATGCTCAATGGTTTCTCCGCGCTGGTGAGGTGCGAAAAACAGCCACCAGCGCCGCCAGCGAGCACGCCACCAGCACCAGCGCCATCACGTGCGCACCCACATTGTCAAAGGCCTGCACGCGGTCGTAAATGGCGATCGAGAGGGTTTTGGTCTGCCCAGGAATGGAGCCGCCCACCATCAGCACCACGCCAAACTCGCCCAACGTATGCGCCACTGTCAGCGCAATGCCTGCCAGCACGCCCGGCCAGGCCAGCGGCAGTTCAATTTGCATGAACGTGCGCCAGGGGCTCAGGCCGCCAACCCACGCCGCCTCGCGCACGCTGGGCGCTATGCCTGACAGCGTGCGCTCAATCGGCTGCACCATAAACGGAATGTTCACCAGCAGCGAGGCCAGCAGCAGGCCTTCAAAGCTAAATACCAGCTGCAAGCGGGTATGCGCTGCCAGCCACGCGCCGACAGGCGATGCCGGGCCCAGCGCAGTCAGCACATAAAACCCCACCACGGTGGGCGGCAGCAGCAGCGGCAGCAGCATCAGCGCCTCAATCCACGGCTTAGCGCGGCTCCCCGTCACCGCCAGCCAGCGCGCCAGCAGCAGCGACGGCGGCAAAAGCAGCGCTGCGGTGAGCACTGCGAGTGTGATAGAAACTTTTGCCGCTTGCCAGTCCATAGCAGCATTATCAGGCATGGGAAGGTGGTTGTTGGGTGCTGATGCTGTTGGCTTATTTAGAAGTCAATAACTATGTATTTAATAGCATACTATGTATTATTTCCTTGGGCGATAGGGCTAAATTCATGACAATTCAAGTCAAAGCCGCCTGCGCCGACCGCAGCACGCTGGCGCGCAGCCACTGGTGTGCTGCGTGGGGGGTTTTGCGGTGGTGCCACAGGGCATCTACATGCACCAGGGGCATGGCAAAAGGCAGTTCGCGAACGGCCAGGTCGCCAGCTGCATCGGCCACGCGTACAAAATGGCGTGGCAGCACGGTGAGCAATTCTGAGCTGGCTACCACGCGCCCCGCCGTAAAAAACTGGTTCACTGTCAGCACAATACGCCGCGTGTGCCCCAGCGATGTGAGGGCTTGGTCTACAAAACCAAACGGCTTGCCCGAGAAACTTACCAGCAAATGGTGCGCCGCGCAGTACTGCTCAAGCGTCAGCGTTTTGCGCTTTGCCAATGCATGGCCGCGCCGCATCACGCACACGTATTCGCCCACGTACAGGCGCGTATGCTCAAAGCGCGCGCCACTGTACAGGCCGCTTTGCAAGCCCGTGCTACCCGCCAGACCCATATGACCCGCCGCCGTGCTGTAGCCTAGCTGCGCCTGCGCGGTCAGGTCGGCCATCACTGCCGGGAAATGGCCCACTGCCAGGTCAATGCGCTCTTCGTCCAGCAGGCGGCGCGGGTCGCGGGTGGTCAGCGGCAGCACCCGTACCGAGATACCGGGGGCTTCGCGCTCAATAATTTCTACCAAACCGGGCATCAGCTCGGCTGCAGTAGCATCGGCCATAGCCAACATGAATGTAGCGTCAGAGGTAGCGGCATCAAAAGCGCCCGGTGCTAAAGACTGCTGCAGGCCCGCCAGCGCGGCCCGAATGGCGGGCCACAGCGCCAGCGCGCGGGGCGTAGGCTCCATGCCAAAACCTGCGCGCTGCACCAGCGCGTCGCCCAGCACATCGCGCAGGCGTTTGATGGCGTTGCTCACAGCGGGCTGGGTCATGGCCAGGTTGTGCGCAGCCCGGGTTAGGCTGCGTTCGGTCAGCACCTCGTCTAGCACGCGCAGCAGGTTCAGGTCCAGTGTGCGAAAGTTCAGCGGCCGCTGTGTCGGGGCCTGAACAACCGGGCTGGCAAGGGTGTTGGGCAGCGCAGGGGGCGTTTTAAAAGCAGACATGGTGGGCTGGGCCTAACTATATGTTTTATGAATAGTATGAATCACTATTCTAAAGTTGCACCATACTAAGGTAAACCCTATGATTAACCCATCGAAGCAAAAAACCGCTTTCCTCATACCTTCTTTCAAATACCAGAAAGCCCACCATGACCACTTACTCTTTCGCCAACCGTGTTGAAACCCACCTGAACCTGGCGGCTGCCCAGCCCACCACAGCGGCGGCTTCTACCGTTGCCACGGCCATCCCATCCCGCGTGCTGGGCAGCTTTTTGCTGGCTGCAGCCGTATCCGGCCTGCTGGTAGTGGTTAACCAAGTCCTTGACGCGTGGAGCGAAAACCACGTGCTGATGGCTTGGGCAGCCCTGTGGGCTATTGGCTTTGTAGCCATTGCCGTGCTGGCCACCCCCGCCCATCGCCTAGCTCGCAGCCTGCGCACAGGCTACACCGCATGGCGCGCTGAGAGCCTGGCCCAAGCCCAGGAAGACAAAATGTGGGCACTGGCCAAAGGTGACCCGCGCATCATGGCAGAAATTAACGCCGCCTTTACGCGCAATGCGGGTTAGTTCTTCACTGCCAAGGTTTGCAGCAAGCTTTGCTGCGCCCAACACGCCACCGCAGCTGCGGGTACGGCGGGTACGGCGGGTACGGCGGGTTGGGGGCAGTTTACGGGCACTGTAAGTTTTGCAGCCGTCACATCAACTTCTGCGGCTCCACAGTGACCGTAGTGGCCTCATCGCTGAGCATCAAGCTGCCCTCTTGAACAGTGGCTTGCAGCAGTGGAATAAATATGCTCTGACTCCAATCTACTTGACTAGCCTTTCTGTTTCAAAGCGCGCATGGGGTCATTTTAAAGAAAATCAAAGTTGAAGCCTTGTACAGACCTGTTTGCGACGCAACCAACTTGGAAGGCGGGGTTTAGAGGTGGTGTGCGGGTTGACTGATGGATTGCGGTACATTTTTTATTGTGACCGAAAATTTGATGCGGTTTCTCACCGCGCTTTTTAGCGAAAAAGAGCGCGATACGCGCAAAGTTCTTACGCAATTGTCAATTCTTACAGGGGGTAACCCACCATAAAGCTGGCGACTTCAGATAATAAAAATTAGTTACATAAGTTTTATTTTCAAAAGTACTAAAAGGCACAGTTTTAGCTATGTTTAATGCACCCGCTTTCAGCCAAGTCATCAACATATTGAACTGGAAAGGGATTGTAGGCTTGACACTGGCGTGTTTGTTAGCACTGGCCACCACGCCCCTTTACGCGGCCTACGTACAGCGCTATTCAGTAATTAATAACGGCGCAATTACCTTCACCGGTAATGCCATTGGGCTCAACAAGGCCACCAATACCAATGCGCCCGGCACCAGTGGTGCCATCGGTACCTTTGTGGCGGCAGGTGCTGTTACGCAGGATGGCACTTACCCCGTGGGGACGACCTCTACTTGGCAGGCCAACGCTTCACGTGCCGTTTTGACTATCCCCACTGGAAGCGTAGTGTTGTATGCCGAGCTGATCTGGAGCGGCAGTTACTCCTATGGCGGCGAAAACGTCTCTGCATCTCTGGGCACCAACGTCACCTTCACTACCCCGCTAGGCACCAACAGCGTAGCCCCGGTGACGGCTACCGCACAAACCTTGGGCGTTGCGGGCACGGGTGGCGCGGCGGGCACCTGTGCTACTGGGCCGTGTTACTACGTCCGATCAGCCAACGTAACCGCATTGGTTCAGGCAGCAGGGGCCGGTACCTATACGGTAGGTGGCATTCCAGCCACTCAAGGCGATTCTGAAAACCTTGCTAACGCTGGAGGTTGGACGCTGGCCGTGGCCTACCAAAATGGTAGCCTGCCCAGCCGTAACCTGACGCTCTTTGTAGGGGCAGAAACCGCAGGTTCAGCGGCCGCTACAGTCAGCGGGTTTTGTACACCGCCAACAGGGCCGCGCTCGGGCCGATTGGCTGTAAGCGCCCTTGAGGGGGACGCTGGCCTTGCTGGAGACGCTATGAACTTTGGCCCCACTGCGGCCACTACGGTTGCCATATCCGGCCCCAATAATCCAGTTGGCAACTTTTTTGCTTCCCAAATTAACGGCAATACCGGCACACTAGATATCAGCGGTACGTTCGGCACCAGCAACAGCGTGCCCGGCACAGGCACATCAGGCGCGCGGCAAGGCTACGACATTACCAACGTGGATATTTCGGCAACCCTGCTAAACAGCCAAACCACGGCGGCTGCGCGAGGCACGACCACGAACGATCAGTACATGATCAACGCGCTGGGCTTGCAGATCAACGTGGGTGCACCGTCTTTTCTGTTCACCACTAAGTCGGTAGATAAAGTTACGACCGCAGTAGGCGACACGCTGACTTACACCGTCCGTATGGACAACACTGGAGGTACGGCCGATGCGTCCAACGTGGTGTTCACGGATGTACCACCGGGCGGCACCAATTTTATTGCCGGTAGCGTAATAGTGGATGGTGTGGCGAATACCGGAAACCCGAGCGCTGGCATTACCATCGGCACGGTGCCTGCTGGCGGTAGCCGCACGGTGGTGTTCAAGGTGGTGGTCAGCAGCATTCCTGCCGCGCCAGCTGCTGCAAACTATACCAACAGCGCCACCTGGGCCTACCAGTTCGTGAGTTGCACTGGGCAACCCAGCACCAGCGGTACCGTCACCACCAATCCTGTCACCACGACCATTGCAAGGCTGGCGATCACCAAAGCGGTAACACCGGCTGGCACAGCTACACCCGGTACTACGCTTACCTATACCGTGAGCCTGAATAACGATGGAACTGCGGCCTCTGTCGGCACGACACTGCAAGACCTGATTCCTGCTGGCACCACATATGTGCCTGGTAGCACCTTGCTCAATGGGCTTGCACTGGCCGATGTGGCAGGCGCTATGCCTTATGTTGCTGGGCGTACTGTCAACAGCGTAGGGCAAAGTGTGGGCGTGCTGGACGTAGGCGCCAGTGCCACCGTATCTTTCGTGGTCACCATCAACAACGCCACCACCATCACGGTCACCAACACGGCTACGGGGGACATTGACGGCACAGGGGCGGCAACAGCGCAAACTGCTACTGTGGCCACGCCCATTCAACGCGTAGCTAATTTGACGATCTCCAAAACCAATGGTGTCAGCACTGTGGTAGCTGGCGAAACAACAGCTTACACCATCACGGTGTCAAACCTTGGCCCGTCTGGTGCAGACGGCGCCGTGGTGGCCGATCCACCTGCTGTTGGCCTTAGCTGCACGTCAGTGTCTTGTAGCGTGGCAAGCGGCGCGGCGGCGTGCCCTGCGCCATTGACTTTGGCCGCTTTTCAGGCCGGAGTGGGGATACCCGCCTTCCCCGCAAACTCCAGTTTGGTGTTTATGCTCAATTGCAGTGTGACCGCTACCGGGCTTTAAACCTCCATATAGTTGTCGCCGGGGCGCTTACCGCCGCGTGCCGACCACAAAACGGTGTCAAACTGCCAGCCAGATTGGTGCACTTTAAGGGCTCGCTTCTTGGTCAGAGTGTGGTGTTCGTTATAGCTGGCGCAGAGACGTTTGCCGCCTGTTGCCGCCCACCATACCGGTAAAGCGTTGATTGAGTGTGGCTTTGATGCAAATCTGGAGGAAGGCGCGTCGTACTACCAAACGGGCAAATACTTAGGTTACCTGCGCGTGATTTCGCAAGATTTTGCAGCAAGGCCACACTCAAGCGGCGCAAACGCGCACAAGCTGAAATAGCAATCTTCAAACACCTTGTAAAACCACAAAGCCCAAGAAAACCGGAATTTCGAGCCAAAAAGCCCTACCACCCAAGAAAATTCTAAATAGTTAGCTATGAAAAAAATAGTGAGCGGATGTACTGGATCCAAAATCAAAAAGCAGCCGTCACATCAACTTCTGCGGCTCCACAGTGACCGTAGTGGCCCCATCGCTGAGCATCAAGCTGCCCTCTTGAACAGTAGCTTGCAGTTGCATGCTGCGCTGGGCCATGGCGGCCAGCGCTTGGCTTGCAGTGTGGGGCAGTAGCCAGACCGACAGGTTGCGTGGGCGGGTGAGCTTGGAGGCAATGGCTTTCCACCAAATGGGCGAGGAATGGGTGAAGGTGTAGACCATCACTTCTTCTGACTTGCCACAGGCTTTGATCACCGGTTTGTCTTCAGGCTGGCCCACCTCTATCCACAGCTTGTAGGCCAGTGTGTAGTCGCGCAGGTACACGTCCGGCTCGTCCGGGTCTGACAGGCCTGCGCCAAAGGCCAGCGTGCCGTTGCCGTCTAGCACGCTGTGCAGTTTGTGGGCATTCAAGGCCAGCGCCACCAGGCGCACCATCATGCGCTCGTCGGTCTCGCTGGGGTGGCGCGCCAAGGTGAACGGGTGGTCGGCATAGTAGCCGTTGTCAATGTCGGCAATGGCCAGATTGGCTTTGTAGATGGTGGATTTAAGTGCCATGGCAAGCAACCTTTGTTATTTTGCATTTTTGCAAATGCTATTTATTTAATAGCTGCTCATGCAGCATTTCCTTGGGCGATAGGGCTAAATGGCACTAAAACGGGCTTTGGAGGCAGTTTGGCAGCAGTTGGGGACAGTTGGGGGGCTACCAGCGCCGCGTCTCCAGCCGTATACCAGTTACACCCGCCGCGCCAGTTCTGCCGCCTGGCCTGTATAGCTGGCGGGGGTCATGGCCAGCAGGCGGTCAATCTCGGCTTGGGGAATGTGCAGGCTGCGGATCAGGCCATGCAGGTCTTCAGGCCGGATGGTTTTGCCGCGCGTTACCTCTTTGAGCTTTTCGTACGCGCCCTGCACGCCGTAGCGGCGCATCACGATCTGGATGGGTTCGGCCAGCACTTCCCATGCGTTGTCCAGGTCCTTGGCCAACGCCTCTTCGTTCAACTCCAGCTTGCTCAATCCCACGTTAAGCGACTGGTAGGCCAGTACGGCATAGCCCACGGCCACGCCCATGTTGCGCAGCACGGTGCTGTCGGTCAAGTCGCGCTGCCAGCGGCTGATCGGCAGCTTCTCGGCGAGGTGTTTGAGCAGCGCGTTGGCCAAGCCCAGGTTGCCTTCGGCGTTTTCAAAATCAATCGGGTTGACCTTGTGCGGCATGGTGGACGAGCCGATCTCGCCGGCTTTAAGGCGCTGCTTAAAGTAGCCCAAGCTCACATAGCCCCACACGTCACGGGACCAGTCGATCAGGATGGTGTTGGTGCGTGCCACAGCGTCGTACAGCTCGGCCATGTAGTCGTGTGGCTCAATCTGGATGCTGTACGGCTGAAAAGTAAGCCCTAACATGTTTTCAACGACGTTGCGCGAAAAAGCCTCCCAGTCATGCGCAGGCCAGGCCGACATGTGGGCGTTGTAGTTGCCTACAGCACCGTTCATTTTGGCCAAAATCTTCACGCCTGCAATGCGGGCGCGGGCGGTTTGCAGTCGGGCTAGCACATTGGCCACCTCTTTGCCCACCGTGGTGGGGCTGGCCGTTTGGCCGTGGGTGCGGCTTAGCATAGGCACAGCGGCGTACTGGTGGGCCATGTCGCGCAGTTTGGCCAGGATGGTGTCTAGCGCGGGCAGCAGCACCTCGTCGCATGCCGCTTTAAGTTGCAGGGCATGGCTGGTGTTGTTAATGTCTTCACTGGTGCAGGCAAAGTGCACAAATTCGCTGCTGCCCAGCAGCTCTGGCTGGCCGTTAAACTTGGACTTGAGCCAGTATTCCACGGCTTTGACATCGTGGTTGGTGACTTTTTCAATATCTTTGATGGCCTGGGCATCTGGCTCGCTGAAATTAGCTACCAAGCCTTCTAACAGCGCACGCGCTGCTGCACTGAGGGGCTTGAATTCGCTAAAGCCTGCATCACCTAAGGCTACAAACCAAGCCACTTCCACCTGCACGCGCCGGTGCATGTAGCCATACTCAGACATCAGGGGACGAAGGGCGGCAAGTTTGTTGCTATAGCGGCCGTCCAGCGGCGAAATAGCGGTCAGTGGGGATAAGTTCATGCGCAGATTGTAAAAGGCGGGGGTTTCAGATCGTGCAGTGGCCTGTTTGGGCAGATTGCACGCTGGTTGGGGCCATTGAATGCACCGGTCCCTGGGCTTTAAACCTCGGGCAATGGCGCTTTAAATTAGGGCGATGCCCGCGCCGCTTACAATGGAAGGTTGTGCGCGCAGCAGGCTAATGTTGTGCACTGCTTGTACAAAGCCCTGAGTGGCTGGTTTTTTTATTTGGAGATCCCCGTGTTCATTTCTTCCGCTTTTGCCCAAACCGCCCCTGCCGCCGCCGCTTCTGGAGGTGGTATCGAGTCCAGCCTGATGAGCATGCTGCCGCTGGTATTGATGTTCGTGGTGCTGTACTTTGTGATGATTCGCCCGCAAATGAAAAAGCAAAAAGAGCACCGCAGCATGATCGACGCGCTGGCCAAGGGCGACGAAATTGTGACCGCCGGGGGCCTGATCGGCAAAGTATCCAAGCTGGGCGAAAGCTACGTCAGCGTGGAGCTGGCCCCCGGTGTTGAAGTGCAAGCCCAGCGCAGCGCTGTGGTGCAAGTGCTGCCTAAAGGCACGGTGAAGTAAGCCCTCGGCCATTGCCCAAACGATTGCTGTAGTTCCCGCCATGCACTTTGCGCCACTTTAAGAGACCGCCGTATGAACCGTTATGCCCTGTGGAAATATATCGTCATCACTGCCGTGCTGGTGGTATCTGCCCTGTTTACGCTGCCCAACTTTTTTGGCGAGGCCCCTGCCGTGCAGGTGTCTAGCGGCAAGGTCACCGTCAAAGTGGACGCCTTGGTGCGAAGCAAAGTAGACGAAGCCCTGCAGGCTGCCAACCTAAGCCCTGATTTGGTCACCTTTGATGGCAGCTCGATCAAAGCCCGCTTCAAAGATGCGGACAGCCAGCTCAAAGCCAAAGACGCACTGCAAAAAGCGCTTAATACCGACCCCACTAACCCAGGGTATGTGGTGGCGCTGAACCTGGTCTCGCGTTCGCCTAAATGGCTGTCTGCACTGGGTGCCAACCCAATGTATTTGGGCCTGGACCTGCGTGGTGGCGTGCACTTTATGCTGCAAGTGGACATGCAGGCGGCGCTGACCAAAAAGGTCGAATCCATCACCGGCGACCTGCGCAGCAGCTTGCGTGAAAAGCAAATTCGCGGACGCACCAGCCGCAACGCCCAGGCCATTGAAATGCGCTTTAGCGATGCCGCTGCGCTCGAGGCAGCCAAGCGCCTGGTACAAGAGCAGTTTACCGACCTGCAAACCAAAGACGGCATCGACGGCACCGACTACACGCTGGTGGCCACGGTCAAGCCAGACGCTGCGCGCCGTGTTCAAGACCAAGCGCTCAAGCAAAACATGACCACGCTGCACAACCGCATTAACGAGCTGGGCGTGTCAGAGCCAGTAATCCAGCAGCAGGGTACCGACCGCATTGTGGTGCAGCTGCCCGGCGTGCAAGACACCGCCAAAGCCAAAGACATTTTGGGCCGTACGGCCACGCTAGAAATGCGCTTGGTAGACGACAGCGCCGAAGCCCGTGAGGCCGAGGCGGGCCGTGGTGCCGTGCCGTTTGGCGCAGAGCGCTACCTGGAGCGCGACGGCCGCCCAGTGATCGTTAAAAAGCAAGTTATTCTCACGGGTGAAAGCCTGACCGATGCACAGCCCGGTATCGACACCCAAAGCCAACAGCCCAAGGTGGACTTGACGGTAGATGCCAAAGGTGGCCGCACCATGCGCGATACCAGCCGTGAAAACTTAAAGAAACGCATGGCAATTTTGCTGTTTGAAAAAGGCAAAGGCGAGGTGCTGACTGCGCCCGTCATACAGGGCGAGCTGGGCAACCGGTTTCAAATTTCTGGCTCCATGTCGATTACCGAAGCCAACGACCTGGCCTTGCTGCTGCGCGCGGGCTCTTTGGCTGCGCCCATGGAAATAGTGGAAGAACGCACTGTCGGCCCTACCCTGGGCGCAGAAAACATTGCCAAGGGTTTTCAAAGCGTGACCTACGGTTTCTTGGTAATTTGCGTATTCATGTGCATTTACTACTTGATATTTGGCATGTTCTCCAGTGTGGCGTTGGGGGTTAACTTGTTGATGCTGGTGGCTGTGCTGTCGATGCTGCAGGCCACACTCACCTTGCCGGGCATGGCCGCTATGGCACTGGCGCTCGGTATGGCGATCGACTCGAACGTCTTAATCAACGAACGGGTACGCGAAGAGCTGCGCAATGGGGCCTCGCCCCAGGCCGCCATCCACACCGGTTACGACCGCGCTTGGGGCACTATTTTGGACTCGAACATCACCACCTTGATTGCAGGTTTGGCGCTGCTGGCCTTTGGCTCTGGCCCCGTGCGCGGCTTTGCGGTGGTGCACTGCGTGGGTATTTTGACCAGTATGTTTTCAGCCGTGTTTTTCTCACGCGGCTTGGTCAACCTGATCTATGGTAACCAGAAGAAGCTTAAAAGCGTGTCGATTGGCACGGTGTGGAAGCCTGATGGCGCAGCGGCCGGGCTGGCCACAGGTCTGGCAGGCTTAGGGGGTGGCGCGCTGATGGCCGATGCCGTTGATGCTGCGCTTGAAAATGGTGCCCAAGCCGCTGCCAAGCCCTCCTCCAAAGCCAAAAAGTAAGGCAGTACCACCATGGAATTTTTCAAAATCCGCAACGACATTCCGTTCATGCGCCATGCGTTGATTTTCAATGCCGTGTCCTTGATCACATTTTTGGCGGCGGTGTTCTTTTTGTTCTCGCGCGGGCTGCACTTGTCGGTGGAATTTACCGGGGGCACCGTGATGGAGGTGAGCTATTCCCAGCCTGCTGAATTAGAGAAAATTCGCGGCCTGGTAGCTACCCAAGGCTTTACCGACGTGCAGGTGCAAAACTTCGGCTCGGCCCGCGATGTGATGATTCGCCTACCGGCCCAAAAGGGCGTGAGCTCAGCCCAACAGAGCGACAAAGTGTTGGCAGCCCTGAAGACTTCGGATGCTCAAGTGAGCTTGCGCCGTACCGAGTTCGTAGGCCCCCAAGTAGGCGAAGAGCTGGCCACCGATGGCCTTAAAGCGCTGGGCATGGTGGTGCTGGGCATTATGGTTTACCTGGCCTTTCGCTTTGAATGGAAATACGCGGTATCGGCCATCATTGCCAACTTGCACGACGTGATTATTATTTTGGGCTTTTTTGCTTTCTTCCAGTGGGAATTCTCGCTGTCCGTGCTGGCGGCGGTACTGGCGGTGCTGGGCTATTCTGTGAACGAGTCGGTGGTTATTTTTGACCGGATTCGAGAGAACTTTCGCCGCTTCCGCAAGATGGACACTACCGAAATTATTGACAATGCCATCACCTCAACCATCAGCCGCACCATCATTACCCACGGCTCTACCCTGGTAATGGTGCTGTCCATGCTGATTTTTGGTGGGCCAACACTGTTTTACTTTGCGCTGGCGCTGACCATTGGTATTTTGTTTGGTATCTACTCTTCGGTTTTTGTGGCGGCTGCCATTGCCATGTGGCTGGGCATCAAGCGTGAAGACTTGATCAAAACCGTGGCCCCCAAGGGTGACGGACCCAGCGACCCGAACGATCCCAACGCTGGCGCGTCGGTTTAATCGCCTGCTGAACATTAAATAGTAGGCTTTAAGACGGTTTTGCGGGTATAGTTTATTTTTGCATTAATTACTGCTTATTTAGCCAGTTAAAACTAAACCTACCATCGACTATTCGCTGTGGCAACCTTTTCTTCTCCTGCTTCATTGGCCACCTCTGCGTTAGCACGGCAGGCGCGCGAGCTGTATTTGGCCAAGGCGCTGGAGGTTTTGAACGAAACCGTCGTGGCTGTGCGCCACAAACTCGCGGCTTTGCTGGACCAAAGCAGCAACGCCCGCGACGCGCAAGACCGGCGCGATGCGTGGGTAGCCTACCAAAAAAGCGAAGCCATGTGGGCTGCAGGCGTGGCTTCTGCTTGGAAAAAAGTCATGCTGCCACCGGCAGCGGCATTTCGCGCCAGTACCAACCCCATGAAGCTGGAGCTGATGGGCGAGGAGGTGGTGGAGAATAAAATTCTTGCCTCGCGTCTGGGTTTGCGCATTTTAGACAAAGCCAACTGGGAGCTTAACGACCTGACGCTGCGCATGCGCCAACTCGACAACGTGACCGAGCTAGACAAGCACGACCTGTTGCGCCCAGAGGCCAGTGCTTCAGCTGTAGTGGACTCGTGGCTGGCGGCGGGCCTGAGCCGCGATGCTTGGCTGAGCGTACAAGATGTTATTTTTACTACCTTAGGCCAGCGCATGGTGGAGGCCTACCATGTGGCCAACGAATTTTTGGTGAGCAAAGGTGTGATGGCTGAGATTGACCTGCGGCCTCTGGTTAAGCGCACCCCCGTTGCGGGTGGCGCTAACAGCGGCGCTGCGGGCTTGTCTGTGCTGCCTGCAGAACAACCCAACAGCCAGCGCGGCGACATGCCTGCTGGCATGGAGCTTAAGGCGGGCAGCCGAGCCGGCGGTGGGGGAGGGGCCAATTCTGAGGCGGCCATGCGCCAAGCTGCAGCAGGTGCACAGCAAGGACAAGCCGGTCAGCGGGGCATGCCGCAAAGCGGCCAGCTGGGCAGGACACAGGCTACGTCTGCAGGCCAGCTAGGCGGCGCGGCGCAGCCACAAAGCGTGCGTGCTGGCCGCGCTGCGGTAGCCCAGTATGCCCAAGAGTCGCACGAAGAAACCCGCATGATGACCTCGTCCACCCCGCTGGCGCGCGCCAAAATGCGTGCGCAGGGCGTGATGGGCCAGCTCAAGCGCATGCTGATTGACAAGGTAGTTGGGTTTGACGATGCGCGTGCCTACACGCCGTCGCCTCAGCTTGCCGCCGCCATGGCACCACGCACTTCTGCAGGCTACGTTCGCACCCAGCAGGGTGCGTATGGCGGCGGTGGTGGCTCGACGGGTGCGGGCGGTAGAGGTGGGGGTGGGGGTGGCGCTGGGAGTGGCGGTGTGGCCTTTGCCGGTTTCTCAGAGAGCATGCGCCCTGAGCAAGCTGCTGGAGCCTTGCGTGATGAATCTGCCGCACTGAAAAAAGCCGCCTCTACGACCGCTGAAAAAGCCACCATTGAAATTGTGGCTTTGATGTTCCAAGCTATCTTGGCCGAAGACCGTATTCCCCCGGCTGTGCGGGTGTGGTTTGCCCGGCTGCAAATGCCCGTATTGCGTTTGGCTTTGTCAGAGCCTGAGTTTTTTGGCAGCCTGCAGCACCCGGCGCGGCGACTGATTGACCGCATGGGCTCGTGCGTGATGGGTTTTGAGGCCGATGTGAGCAGCGCCGCCCTGGAAACCGAAATTAAACGCGTGGTACAAGTGATTGAGCAATACCCCGAGACTGGGCGACGCGTGTTCCAGTTGGTGTACGACGAGTTTCAAAAATTCTTGTCGCGGTTTTTAACCGAAGGGTCGGTCACCCAGCGCGTGGTTTCTGTTGCGCAGCAAATGGAGCAAAAAGAAACGGCTGCCATTCAGTACACCATCGAGATGCGCAAAATGCTGGGCGATGTACCTATGCGTGACGAGATTCGTGAGTTCCTGTTCAAGGTATGGTCTGACGTACTGGCCATTGCGTCCATAAAAAATGGCCCGCAACATGCTGACACCTTAGGACTTAAGCAAGTTGCCGCCGACCTGGTGTGGGCTGCCAGTGCCAAACCCAACCGCGCCGACCGCGCCAAAGTCATTCAAGACCTGCCGCATTTGCTCAAACGCTTGCGTGCAGGCATGGGGCTGCTGGGTTTTGACCAAGCCAAACAAGACGCGCAGGTCAAGACGATCAGCGACACCTTGGCCGATGCCTTCATGTCTAAAACTGAAACCATTGATGCCCAGCAAATCAAGGACATGGCCAAGCGCCTGAAAAACCTGGAAGACGTGGTCTCCGAGGATGATGTGGGCGACCTGCCATTGGATGCAGAAAATATTGAGTTGATGTTGGGCATAGATACCAGCGGCATCGACATCATTACCGCTGGCGGCAGTGACCCAACCGATGCCATGCGCGCGTGGGCACTCGAGCTAGAAGAGGGCAACTGGTTTAACCTGGACCACAACAGCAAAGCTACCCGCGTGCAGTACGCTTGGCGCAGCAAACGTGGCCAACTGCATTTGTTTGCTGGCACCAATGGCCGCACGTATTTGTTCCAGGTGCGCCGTTTGGCAGCTTACTTGCAGGCTGGGCTGTTGTCGCCTATTGAAGACGAAACCCTGACCGTACGCGCCACACGCGAGGCATTGGCCAAACTGCAGGCCAACCCAGAGCGCTTGCTTAGCTAAGCGTTCTGGCGCATTGCGCCATTTTGTCTGCGCAGCCTTAAGCGCTGAAATGCCTTTGAAATAACCCGCCTGGCAGGCGAGCTACCTTACCGCCCAGCTCCAGTTCCAGCAAACGCGCTTGCAAGGCGGCTGTGTTGATACCAGTGCGTGCAATCAGTGCATCTAGACTTACAGGGTCGTGGCCTAACGCAGCTAGTAAAGGGTCTTCCTCAGGCTCTGCTGTACCCAGACCCGCAGCATCTGACAAACTTAGTTGCACTGCAGCGGGGTGGCTTAGCTCATCCAGCACATCGCTGGCAGACTCTACCAGCTTGGCACCTTGCTTGATCAGCAAATGGCAGCCCTTTGACAGCGTGGAGTGGATCGACCCAGGTATGGCAAATACATCTTTGCCTTGCTCAGCCGCCAGCCGTGCGGTGATCAGCGAGCCTGATTTGACGGCAGCCTCTACCACCAGCGTGCCTTGTGTAAGGGCCGAAATGATGCGATTGCGCTTGGGAAAGTTGGCTGCCATCGGCGGCGTGCCTATGGGGAATTCGCTCACCATGATGCCGTGCTGCACTAGGCGGTGCGCCAGCTCGTAATGCTTTTTGGGGTACACGCGGTCTAGCCCTGTACCCACCACCGCAACCGTGCTGCCTGCGCTGTGCGGTGCAGCCTCAAAGGCATCCAGCGCCCCGCTGTGGGCTGCACCGTCGATGCCCAGTGCCAAACCACTCACAATATGCAGGCCCGATGCCGCAAGGCTGGTGGCAAACTGGCGTGCATTAGCTTCGCCTTGCGGGGTGGGGTTGCGGCTGCCCACCATGGCGATATCGTTGGCCACTGGCTTGCCAGCTATGGCGCGAAACACGGCACTTGAGCCTGTTACGTACAGCACCAGCGGAGGGTCATCCAAGCTTAGCAAAGAGCGTGGGTACAGCGGGTCTGCCAGGGTAATGCAGTGGCGGTCAATACCGTCACGTTGGCTGCTACTCAGCCAGTCTAGCGTGGCTTGGGTCAGCGCATCCAGGCCTTCGGGTATGGTCTTTAGCGCTTGCACTTGGGTGGCTGTGACCAGCTGGCCCAGCGCAGTGGTGTTTTGTGCAAATACGGCTTCAGGCAAACCAAAGGCCGCCAGCAGCTTGCGCGCTGCCGTATTGCCTACGCCGGGGGTCAGCGTCAGCCGCAGCCAGGTGGCGAGTTCATCGCGCTGCAAAGCGTGCTTACCGCAATCGCAGGGTGAATTTACTTAGGGTTGACCAGCCGGTCACCTACACGCACGCCGTCGGTAATTTGCAAAATCAGTGCGTAAGACAGTTTGTCAAAGGTGCGAAACACCATCAGCAAGCCGTTGCGCTCATCGGGCAACTTAATGGCCGGTTTGCCGGGGTCAGTGCGGTCTTGCAGCACCGCACCGTCTTTCACAATGGCCATGACATGGCCAGTTTCCATGCCGTCAGCTTTGCCCCGGTTAATCACCACAATTTGGTTTTGCGCAGCGTTCACCACGGCGCTGCCGTACACCGACACAATGCGCCCGCCCGCCACGGCTTGCAGTGGCGCACGGGGGGTGTAGGTGGCAAACTCGCGCTTAGGTTCTGGCAGCAGCCGGTCACCAATACGCATCTCTTCTTTGCTGCTGATAATGTCGATGGTGGCGGGCACGATCTCGGTAATGTCTTTACCTGCTTTGTCTTTGCCTGCACGCAGGCTTTCGCCGCGCACCAGCTCGGCATTGCCCACATACTGCGCCTCGTACCCCAGCACCTGACCGGTGTTGGGGTCTTTCAGTGGCGTTGCGTTGCGAAACACGCGGTATTTATCAGATACGCCTTTGTCAGTGCTCAGGTCGCCATCGATTTGTGCACGCGCATAGGCGCGGTCGCCCCGCGACAGCAGCACGCGGCCTTCTTGAGTGGCCACAATACGCGGAGCCATCAGCAGCGTAGTCTCGTCGATGATGATGGGCTCGGCCAAAAACGGCTCGATCAAATTAGGCGGCAGCGTAGGAATTGACGCGTCGGCCAACGTGCTAGAGCGCGTGCGCGGCGACACTTTGATGATGTCGGTCGGCGCGCCGCCGCCGCTGATGCGGGTGCGCAGTGTAGCGCGGCCATTGCTTTTGTCCAGGTACAGCTGCTGGCCTGGGTAAATCAGGTGTGGGTTGCGAATATCCTGCAGGTTCATGCCCCACAGCTCGGGCCAGCGCCACGGGCCTTTCAGGAACAAGCCCGATATCGCCCACAGCGTATCGCCCGACTTGACGGTGTAGTTGTCAGGTGCGTTGGGGCTCAGCTCAGACAGCGCAACGCCGCTTTGGGCCACCTGCTGTGCAGTAGCCTTTTGGGCTGGGGTGGTTACAAACTGAGCCCAAGCAGCCGCAGGAGCCGCCATGCCCATGGCTGCCACTGCAACGCAAGCGCACAGATTTGCACCCACACGAAATGTGGGTGCAGATGCCCCAACCACAGAAATTGCCAAACTAGAAGTGCGCTTCGTCATGAAAGCCTCTCGCCTAAATCATCATAAATTACAATCAATTCTCGATTTAACTTGTTGATTTGGCAAGGATATTTGCAAAAATTGTACCGCCGCGTAGGCTCGAGCCTTAAAAATTAGCGAAAATACGTCAGTTTTACCCCATCTGCGACAATACCTCGTCGGTCACATACCTTCCACTTGGCTCCCACCTGGCACCTATTTTGCGCACTTGCTCCGGTAACTCCACACTAGCTCCCCCGTATTTCTTTATCACTTTTTTATGACCGCGCCCCAGCTTCTACCTATTTTGCGTTACCCCGACCCGCGCTTGCACACCGTAGCCAAGCCCGTAGCTGCAGTAGATGCACGCATTCGCCAGTTGATTGATGACATGCTGCTGACCATGTACGAAGCCAACGGCATTGGCCTGGCAGCCAGCCAAGTGAACGTGCATGAGCGCTTGGTTATCATCGACGTGAGCGAAGAACGCAACGCCCCGATGGTGCTGATTAACCCCGAGATTACCTGGGCCAGCCCTGAAAAGCAAAAAGCCGACGAAGGCTGCCTCAGCGTGCCCGACATTTACGACGGCGTAGAGCGCAGCTTGAGCGTCAAAGTTACCGCTCTGGATGCCGACGGCAACAGCCAAAACATCCAGGCTGACGGCCTGCTGGCAGTGTGCATTCAGCATGAGCTAGACCACTTGATGGGCAAAGTGTTTGTGGAATACCTCAGCCCGCTCAAACGTAACCGCATCAAGTCCAAACTGGCCAAGGCAGCCAAAGAAGCTAAAAGTTAGCGCTTCTTGTTGGCAAGAAATAAGCTTGTTTTAGCCCTATCGCCCAAGGAAATACTAGATAGTTTGCTATATTTTATGTAGCTAATTATTTTGTAACAATCGCACCATATCCCCAGTTCATGGGATGCACAAATCAAAACAAATAGCTACACTAACTAGTGATTGGTATCTATTTGGACAGTTTGGTAGCAAAAAATCACAGCTACGCCTATCCAAAAGGTTTTAAAAAACACAACTTGGAGAGCACACATGGCGCACAGTTTTCACGGTTTGGGGTTAGCCACACCCGACACCATCACCTCAGAATCACCACGCAAACGCAGCCTGCTGGGCGCTAAAGTCACATTCATAGCCTTGGCCGCAGCCACATTGGTATTGGCGGCCTGTGGAGGCGGAGGCGGAGGCGGGGGCGCTACCACCACCGAGCCCGGCCCCAATGTGTTTACCAACGATGGCGGTGGCGACATCACCGCGCTGTCCAACTCCTTTGGCCGCTCTGGCGGCAACGCCGACGGTGACTCTGGCGCAGACGGTACCGGCGGCGACGGCGGTGCCATTCGCAACGCCACCGTGGTGCTCACCTGTGCTGGCAGCACCACCGAATACACCGGTGCCACCAACGACAACGGCAAATACTTCATTCGCTTTAACCGCGCCACCTGCGCTGCACCTTACCTGGTGCGTATTATTGACACTGGCGGTAACACCTACGCGTCGATGGGCGTAGAGACCCCCAACACAGGCAAAGTAGTCACTCTGAACATCACCCCACTGACAGACAAAGTGGTGTCTGACGTAGTGCAGCCGCTGGGCTTGGGCGGTACCTCGCAAAACTTTAGCGCAGGCTCCATTACGGCTGTGCTGTCGGGCAATGCGCTTTTTGCCAAGGTAGATGCCGCCAAAACCGACCTGCGCACCAGCATCAGCGCAGCCCTGGTGGCAGCCGGTGCCACCAGCAGCGCCGGGTTTGACCCGGTCAAATCTAACCACGCGTTTAACGGCACTGGGGTGGATGCTATTTTGGAGTCTATCGCCCATTCACGCGACCCGCAAACCGGCCGCACCATCTTGCGCGCCAAGCTGGTGTCCATTGGCAGCGAAACCTTGCCCACGCTGTCAGAGATTACCGCTGCCGCTCCGCTGGCCCCAACCAACTTGAACGGCCCCGCCAGCCCTAGCTTGAACTTTACCAAGCTGGCGGCTTGGGTCGACGAGGTGAACTTTTGCTTGTCGCAAGCCCCGGGGACAGTGAACAACCGCTGCGAAAATAAACTCATTTCCGACAGCTATAAAAACAACTCTAGAGGTTTTGACCAAGAATTTGGCACTTTGTTGAGTGAAACAAACTGCGGTACAAATGGCCCCAATTGCGGCGTGCAAGGCAGCACCTTTAGAAACCCTACTTTGCTGTACACCGGTAACTACCCAGGCTCCACAGCCACTTTCAACGACCTGGCGGTGGTGGAAGTGACCATTCGCCAGCCCAAAATTGGCACCTTCAACAACGCAGGCTTTAACGGCCCTGTGGAGTACACCCAATTTCTGATCTTCAAGCGCGACGACAGCGCCCCTGGCTTGATTGCAGGCAACTGGGTGCTGTATGGCAACCAGCGTAATTTCAATATTTCGGTGACCCCCCGGTTTGAAAAATTCACCCAGCTCAACCCTGCACGCCAAGCCAACACCAATGCCACCACCACATTTACCGCCACGAACGGTACGGCTACCAGCAGCTTGACCCAGAGCTTGAACAGCCCGAGTTTTTATGGCGCCAGCCTGCGCATTAACATCGATACATCGCGCTATGACATGGCAAGCAAAACCTATGTGTCGGCCAATATTCGCGCGGTTAAAGTGACCGGCCCAGGCTTGCCGCCCGCTGGTTTGGTGATGGCACCCAACGGCGCAAACGTCTGCGGTGGCAACACGCAACTGGGCATTCAAAACACGACCGGTACCTTGCCCGTAGGTGCTGCGGCTTTCACGGCGGTCAGTCGAGGCAACCGCTATCGCTTGGCCGCTGTTTTGCAAAGCGATACCAACCAAGCTACCTATTGGATGGGCGGCACCGATGTCAGCCGCAACACAGGCAATGTGACGGACTTCTCTGGCCTACCCGCCTACAGCAGATACCGGTTTGACATTGTCCTCAATGATGGAAGTACCGCAACAGAGTACAGCAGAATTTTGTCCCCCGTCACGGCGCCAGCACAGCTGGCTGCGGCGCAGTGGAATGACATCAGCCCCAGCGCGGCAGGGCTAACGCCCGCCGCTTTGGCGACCCCCTTGGCAACAGCCAATGTGTCTTGGGTTAACAACCCCAATGCAGCTTTCGTAGATCTTGCCGCCTTTGATTCTGAGGCTTATGCACAATCATCAAGTTCTGTATCGCAATGGACAGCGAGTGATTTTGTCAACGGGGCTGCATCAGTGGCAGGCCGCCCAAGCAGCCAAACCGTGCAGTTTCCGGCGGACAGCGCTTGTACCTTCGGCTCACAGTTTCCCAAAATAACCCAAGCGCGCGAAAATCGCAATTACACCGTAAGGGCATGGCAAGGCCGTGCGTACACTTTCAACACGGTAGGTTGGACTAACTAGGCCAGCTTGCCCAAAAAACCTTAAAGGCTCTTCGGAGCCTTTGCCACTGGAGCCACCGTCATGCCATCAATTTACAAGCAAAAAAGGGGTATCGCCCAAGCTTTTGCTGCATTGTTTGCTCTGCTATTTATAGTAAGCACGGCCCACGCGCGCTTGGCCTTGGTGATTGGCAACAGCAATTACAAAGATGCGCTGTTGGACAACCCGGCCAACGATGCGCGGGCAATAGCTAAGGTTTTGAGAGACTCGGGCTTCAGCGTGACCGAGGTGATTGACCAAAACCGCGACGAAATGAAAGCGGCAGTGTTGGCCTTTAGCTCGCTGCTGCAGGCGGCCCAGCAGCCCGGACTGTTTTATTTTGCGGGGCACGCGGTGCAAATTGACTGGCGCAACTATTTGCTGCCCATCAACCAGAAATTTGACAGCACCGGCGATGTGCTGGACAACGCGCTGGACATCACTGACCTGACCCGGGCGTTTCGATCCGCTAAAAACGGCACCAACATCATTATCCTGGACGCTTGCCGCGACAACCCTTTTGCCGCGCGCAACCAAGTGCCCAAGGGCCTGACGCAAATGGACGCGCCCAGCAACACATTTTTAGCCTACGCGACGGCTCCGGGGCAGGTGGCGCTGGATGCGGGCTCGGGCAACAACGGCCTGTATACCGAGCATGTGCTGCGCGAGGTGGTCAAAGAAGGCGTAAAAATTGAAGATGCCTTCAAGCGCGTGCGCCTGAACGTGCGCCTGGCCAGCAGGGGCAAGCAAATTCCGTGGGAGACCACCAGCCTGGAGGGCGACTTTTACTTCAAGCGCCCGCTGCAGTCCCGCACGCTGAGCGAGAGCGACATTGAGGCTGCGTTTGAAGCGCAACTGGCCGAGTGGAAAACCGTACGCACCACCACCAGTGTGCAAGCAGTAGAAGACTACCTGCGCAAATACCCCAGCGGCGCATATTCTGAGCTGGCCCACCACCGCCTGGAGCGCCTGCTGGCCGCCACTTAGCAGCGCGACCGCGACATTACCCAGCTGCAAAAGCTGATGATGGCCACCGCCAACAGTGCCACCCTGGCCCCACCGATACCAGCCGCCAGCCCTGCTGTAGCCGCTGCCGTGGTGGCGCTGGCCGCAGCGCCTAAGCCTGCGGCAGTGGCTGTACAGCCCGCGCCCGCACCCATACCTGCGCCCGTAGTTGCCATGTTACCCGCGCCCGTACCTGCGCCCGTACCTGCGCCCGTGCCCGAGCCCGTGCCTGCACCGGTGGCTTTGGCTGCCATCAAACCCGTTGCGCCCCAGCTGCCAGAGCCAGAGCCAGAGCCTGTGCAGGGTGCCATGAACCCTGCGGCCAACCCGGTGGTGATTGCCGCATCCAGCGCGCCGCAAATTGATGGTTTTGCGCCTATCCGCGCCAGTGGTATTTTGCCCGGCTGGCGCGTGGGCGATGCGCTCACCTACCGCACCACCGAGCGCTTTGGCGCGCCCGTGGTCAGCAGCGCGGTGCGCGAGGCCGCGCAGGTGCTGGACGATAAAATCATCACCGTGCTGGGCAACGAGTACGATCTGTTTGGCAATCCGCTCAAAATTCAAAGCCGCTTTGAAGTGCTGACCCCGCCGCAATGGTTTATCCACGAATACACCGTAGGCAAGCGCTGGAGCACCCGCTACAAACGCCGCAGCTTGACCGGTGCGGGTGACTCGGTGGTGACCGCCGACATGCGGGTGATAGCGCGCGAGCAAATTACCCTGCCCGCAGGCCAGTTTGATGCATTCAAGGTCAAAGTAGTCAGCTACAACACCGCGCCTGGCTACAACCTGCGCACCGACGCCGTCATGTGGGTGGACAGCGCCAGCAGCAAAATGCTGGCCTCAGAGACCCAAAGCCGCGACAACAACAACCGCCTGACGATGAACAGCCGCGTCGACTTGATGGCGTATAAAAACGCCCAGCGCTGAATCAACTAAACAGCCCAGCCAGCCCAGCTAACCTAGCCAACTTAGCGCGGGCGCGTCCCGCCTTAAAATCATGTTTCTAAAGGTGCATGGACAGGTGGTGGCGTGAATGGGCAGTTTGAAAGTTATTTTTGCAGGCACGCCTGAGTTTGCCAGCACCGCGCTGGCGGCGCTGCTGGCGGCGGGCTACGAGGTGCCGCTGGTGCTCACCCAGCCCGACCGGCCTGCCGGGCGCGGCCTTGTATTGCAAGCTTCTGCCGTTAAGCAACTGGCCCAGCAGCACGGCCTGCAGGTAGCCCAGCCGCGCAGTCTGCGCCTTGAGGGCAAATACCCTGAGGACGCAGCCGCTGCCTGCGCCGCCATAGCCGCTGCCCAGGCCGATGTCATGGTGGTCGCCGCTTACGGGCTGATTCTGCCGCAGTGGGTGCTCGATGCGATGGGCGGCGATGGGCCGCCCCGAGACGCGAAAGCCCCCCTG
Source organism: Polaromonas sp. (assembly GCA_043721235.1). Taxonomy (GTDB): domain Bacteria; phylum Pseudomonadota; class Gammaproteobacteria; order Burkholderiales; family Burkholderiaceae_C; genus JAAFIP01. Next base: position 46,537 of record JAYSRE010000238.1, read on the forward strand.
GGGGGCAGCGCAGACCACGCAGTGGCAAGTGGGAGGGCACATAGCCGCTGGGGCTGCCTCAATATCCACGCCAGCTTGCTACCGCGTTGGCGCGGCGCAGCGCCCATTCACCGCGCTATTGAAGCAGGCGACAGCCACACGGGCATCACCATCATGCAGATGGACGCAGGGCTGGACACGGGCGATATGCTGCGGGTGGACACACTGGCCATCGCCGATAACGACACCACGCCCAGCCTGCAGGACAAGCTGGCCACGCTCGGTGGGCAGGCCATTGTGGCTGTGCTGCACAGCTTGCAAGCCGGGGTGCCTCGCAGCACACAGCAGCGCACAGCCCAGCCGCGCCTGCCCACCGGCGTGGCCCCAGGCAGCGACGCTGCCCGCGCGCTGGGCATTACCTACGCCCACAAAATTGACAAAGCCGAGGCCCGTATTGACTGGTCTCAGAGTGCCCCTGTGCTGGAGCGCAAAGTGCGCGCGCTGGCCCCGTCACCGGGCTGCACCGCCCAGCTGCTGGGCGAAACAGTGAAAATAACACGCTCTCAAATTAGTAGCTGCTCATGCAGAATCTCCTTGGGCGATGGCACTGTTTGTTGCATAAATGAGGTGGGTATAGGTGTGCAGTGCGGCAGTGGCGCGCTGCTGCTTACCCAGCTGCAGCGCGCGGGTGGCAAGCGCCTGCCCGCGGCAGACTTTGTGCGGGGCTTTGCTTTGCAAGTGGGGCAAAAGTTTGGCTAAACTGCAACAGACACGCATCTGGCAGCATGCCGAATTTGCCCAAAGCGTGCGAGACATGTTGCCCTCGGCACCTGGTTTGGCTGCCTGGGGCCTGATGACCGGCGTGGCCATGGTCAAGTCGGGTTTGAGCGTGGCCGAGTCGCTGGCCATGACTTTCACCGTATTTGCAGGCAGCTCGCAGCTGGCCGCCATGCCGCTTTTGGTGGCGGGTGCGCCCCTGTGGGTGGTGCTGGCCACTGGCTTTTGCGTGAACCTGCGCTTTGTGGTCTTTAGCCTGCACCTGCGGCCTTACTTTATGCACCAGCCGCTGTGGCGCAGGCTCATCAGCGGCTATCTCACCACCGACATCAGCTACGTGATGTTTGTGCAGCGCTACCCGCAGCCCGCCCAGTGGGAGGATGCTGCCACGTTGCGCGCCCAAGAAGCCTATTTGGCCGGTGGCTGCGCGGTCAACTGGGCCACCTGGATGGCCGCCAGCGTGCTGGGTATTGTGCTGGCCAACGCGGTGCCGGTGCACTGGGGGCTGGGCTTTGCGGGCATTTTGGCCTTGCTGGGCGTTGCTTGCTCACTGGCCAGCTCGCGCCTGCGTTTGGTGTCGGCCAGCATAGCGGGCGCGGCAGCCGTAGCAGCGTTCGCCCTGCCTTTCAGGCTGAACATTGTGGTGGCTATTTGCGCGGCTGTGGCGGTGTGTTTGTCGCTGGACCTGCTGCGCAGCGCAGCCACAGCACCTACTAAGCCCTCCTGACTCCCTACAACTTCCAAAGCCCCTCACCCAAACCCCAAAAATAACATGATCCCTGGTGAAACTGACCTCTGGACGCTGCTGACCATCGCCGGGCTAGCCTGCGTCACAGTGCTGACCCGCTGCTTTTTCTTTATCACCGAACGTGACTGGAAGCTGCCCCTGTGGGCCGAGCGCGGCCTGCAGTACGCGCCCATTGCCGCGCTGTCCGCCGTCATCGTGCCGGAAATCGTGATGCGCCAAGGCACGCTGATTGCCACTTGGCAAGATGCCCGCGTGTTTGGTGCTGCGGCGGGCTTGCTGGTGTTTTATTGGCGCAGAAACACCCTGTGGTGCATTGCCGCAGGCATGGCCGTGTACCTGCCGCTGCGTTTGGTGCTGGGCTGGTAGCTGCCCAGCGCCCCTCACCGCAGATGCTTAGCGCGCTTGCCATAGATGGCATCCGCAATCGACAGCGCCCGCCGCCCTGGCTGCAAGGTGAACGCCTCGCCCGCCGCAATCGGGCCTTCTTGCACAACGTTTAAGTAAAAGCCGCAGCGCCGCTGGGTCACCATCAGCTTGGCTGCCTGTGCAAAGCCCATCACTGCGTTAAATTTAAAGCACGGCTCGCGCGGCGCTGTCACCTGCAGCGCGCAATGGGCAAACTGCAGCACATCGCCCACATACACGCTGTGCTCTAGCAGCCCGCTTACACTGAAGTTTTCGCCCGCGTAGCCCGCAGGCAGCGCTTCGTTAAACATACTGGCCCCGTGCGCCAGCCGCGCTGCCAGCCAAAAAGCAGTGTGCTCCACCGGGTAGGCGTACACCGCCTTGTCCAGCCCGCCGTGCACGCTCAGGTCGGCTACTTCGTCGGGCACCCCACCCACTCCTCCACCCACTCCTCCACCTAACCTCCCACCCGCCACCAGCCCCATGCGGCCCACCCACACCGCGCCGTGCACCGCGTGCTTGCCAATGCCAGACAGCACCGTGCGCCCACCCGCACGCAGGGGCTGGGCGCGCCCCAAGTTCACGCTGTGCAGAACACCGGAGTGTAATATTTGCATATTTTATGGTCAGTTAAATACTACATAAACTATAAATAGTATAGCTAACTATTCAGCATTTTCTTGGGCGATAGGCCTATTTGGCATCAAAACCATGGTTTGCCAGCAGACTGCTTACGGATGCGCTTTGCAAATGGCCATACAGTGCCTGCGCCTGCACCGAGGCGATTTTTAACAGCACCATCCGTTGGCGCAGCGGGGCGTGCAGCTGCGCGGGCAGTGCAGTGTACTTACACAGTGCAGCCAGCTCAGGCGCAGCAGCCAGCGACAGCGCCGTAATGCCTGCCTGCGCCGCGCCCGAAGTAACAAACTGCGTGGCTTGGGCGATGTTCTCGCCGATCACCAGCTTAGGCTGCAGGCTGTCCCACAGCCCCAGCGTGTGCAGCGCCTGCTGTGCGGCGCGGCCATAGGGTGCAAGCTCGGGGTTGGCGATGGCAAATTTGCGCACACTGGCCCACTGGGCTTGCAAGCCCTTAAGCTGTGCGTCCAGCGCGATGGGCGATGCGCTGGGTACGATCAACGCCAAACGGCCTTGGGCATACACCACGCCCCGGTCTGCCGTGCCGCCCTGGGTTAGCCCTGCATCGGCCACTTTAAAGGCCCAATCTTCGTCGGCTGACATAAAAATATCTACCGGCAGGCCTTGCAAAATTTGCCGTGCAAAGTTGCCTGACGCGCCAAAGCTCAGCTCTACCTTGACACCAGTGTGTCGTTCAAAGGGTTCTACCGCGCGAGCAAGCGCAAACTTCAGATCGCTGGCGGCGGCGATGCGAATGGCCCGTGGCTTGGCCTGTCCCTGTCCCTGTCCCCGTGCCCCAACCCATGGCGCGCCCAGGCTGGCCGCAGCGGCTATGCGCATGACGGTAGCTGCAGACTGGCGTAATAGATGGCGCTTTAAAGGACAAAAATGAGGCATAAAGTCATGCAAGGATTGCATAGGTTTGGATGGTAACTGCACGGTAACTGACGGCTGGGGTTCTTAAAATTGGTGGTGTTAGTTATTTTGCCGACCACGGACTGGTGCTTATTCTGCGCCAGTTTAGGCCCCCAGCGTCTTTTAGCTGGTGGCCGGGCGTAACCCCTGCCCACCCCGCGCGCCGACGAGTTTGAACGTAGTTTGTACAACAGTCATGGGCCTTATTTCGTAAGTGCAGCGCGCAGCCTTCCCAAGTTAGCCACCGTGCTTGACCACTCAGCTGGGTCATTGGGCCAGCTTAGCACCGCGCCGCTTTGTTTGCGAAATCAGGTTTTAACTTTAGGAGCTTTCCCCATGAACTCACCCGTGATGCAAGGGCTGCAATTAGGCACCCCCACTTACGTAAAAAACGCCAAGCTCATTGCTTGGGTGGCCGACATGGCCGCGCTGTGCAAGCCCCGCCATATTCACTGGTGCGACGGCAGCCAAGCTGAATACGACACATTGTGCGCTGACCTGGTGGCCGCTGGCACCTTTAAAAAGCTCAACCCCGCCAAGCGCCCTGGCAGCTTTTTAGCCTGGAGCGACCCGTCTGACGTGGCCCGCGTAGAAGACCGCACCTACATTTGCAGCACCCACAAAGAAGACGCTGGCCCAACCAACAACTGGGCTGCGCCTGCAGAAATGCGCGCAAAATTGCAAGGCAGCTTGGCGGGAAGGGGGCTTTTCGACGGCTCCATGGTGGGCCGCACCATGTATGTAGTGCCGTTTAGCATGGGGCCGCTGGGCAGCGACATTGCCCACATCGGTATTGAACTGTCTGACAGCCCGTACGTGGCCGTTAACATGCGCATCATGACGCGCATGGGCAAAGCCGTGTACGACGTACTAGGCGTAAACGGCGATTTTGTGCCCTGCGTGCACAGCGTAGGCGCACCGCTGGCTGCGGGCCAGCAAGACGTAAGCTGGCCTTGCAACACCACCAAATACATCGTGCACTACCCCGAGACGCGCGAGATTTGGTCTTACGGCTCAGGCTACGGCGGCAACGCGCTGCTGGGCAAAAAATGTTTTGCACTGCGCATTGCCTCCACCATGGGCAAAGCTGCGGCAGGCGGCCCCACCGGCAGCGCGGGCTGGCTGGCTGAGCACATGCTGATTTTGGGCGTTACCAACCCTGCTGGCAAAAAATTCCACGTGGCGGCCGCCTTTCCCAGCGCCTGCGGAAAAACCAACTTCGCCATGCTGATTCCGCCGGCTGGCTTTGACGGCTGGAAAGTCACCACGGTGGGCGACGACATTGCGTGGATCAAGCCGCAAGCCGATGGCCAAGGCCACATGGAACTGCGTGCCATCAACCCCGAAGCAGGCTATTTTGGCGTAGCCCCCGGCACCAATACGCTGACCAACCCCAACTGCATGGCCAGCATTGAACGTGACACGATTTTTACCAACGTGGCCTTAACCGATGACGGCGACGTGTGGTGGGAAGGCCTGGAAAAAGACCACGGCACGGCACCTGCCCACCTGCTGGACTGGCAAGGCAAAGATTGGACCCCCCAAACTGCCCAAGCCACTGGCGTGGATGGAAAGCCCAGGCTGGCCGCCCACCCCAACGCCCGCTTTACCGTAGCTGCCACCAACAACCCCGCGCTAGACCCAGCCTGGGACGATGCCCGCGGCGTAAAAATCGATGCCTTCATTTTTGGCGGGCGCCGCAGCACCACCGTGCCGCTGGTGACCGAGGCGCGCAACTGGACCGAGGGCGTGTACATGGCCGCCACCATGGGCAGCGAGACCACCGCTGCTGCCACCGGCCAAGCCGGTGTGGTGCGCCGCGACCCGTTTGCCATGCTGCCTTTCATGGGCTACAACATGAGCGACTACTTTGCGCACTGGCTCAGCCTGGGCGACAAGCTGGCAGCCTCTGGTGCCACGCTGCCCAAAATCTACACCACCAACTGGTTTAGAAAAGGCACAGAGGGTGAAGCAAGCGGCAAATTCGTCTGGCCCGGCTATGGCGAGAACATGCGTGTTTTAAAGTGGATGATTGACCGCATTGAAGGCAAAGCAACAGGGTCCGAGCACATGTTTGGGCTTAGCCCTGCATACGAAGAACTCAACTGGACGGGGCTGAACTTTACCGCCGCGCAATTCAAAACCGTCACCAGCATCGACAAAACCGCATGGACAGCCGAGCTAAAGCTGCACGAAGCGTTGTTTACCCAGTTGGCCCACCACTTGCCGCAAGTGCTGCTAGACACTAAAGCACAGTTTGAGCAACGCCTGGTCGCCTGACACGCTGCGTACAGCCCAGTTAAAAAGCCGCGCAGTGTCGCGGCTTTTGAACGCTCTAAAATACCTGAGGCTACAGAAATCGTAGCAATTTCAAGGCGATGGTGTTGATTTGGCTATTGCAAATGCGTATGATGGGTTATTTGTTAACATGTGTAACTTGGTTCAAGCTTGATGTTCAAAACTGTGTTGCGTGGTGTCGGGGTGCTGTGGCTGGCTATGTGCTGCTTGGCCGCGCATGCGCAAATTCAGCGTTCTATCGTCAACCCCAGTTTTGAGCAGCCATTTACTGGCCTGCGCGCCGCGTCGCTCAATTTATTTTTTAGCAAAGTACCGCCCGACTGGATTTCGGTGGACGCAGGCGAAATACCTGGCTGGGAAACCACCCACCCGCTTCAAACTGCAGGCTGTCCTGCCGGCAATTCTTTGGTCACTGCAACTTATAACTGCACGCCGATTGAGCTGTGGGCTAACAGCTTTTTAACGGTAACGCCTGCTAACGGCATCGTGCTAGCTGAGCTCAATGCATACGTTTTGTCTAAGCTGTTTCAAAACATTTGCATGAATACGGGCGAAAATTTTAGCTTTAACTTTGCGCACCGAGGCCGTGGTGGGGCTGACAGGGCCCAGCTGCAAGTGGGCGCATCTACCATAGTGCTGGATGTCACCACCAATACCACGGGTACCGGTGTCATCAACGCAGGCGGCGGTGCCGTGGCCACCAGCGCCACGGGCATTGCAGGCGGCTGGACGCGCTATGCTGGCAACTACACCTACACGGGGGCCAGCGGCGTGCAGGCCCTGGGATTTTCTGCCATCAGCTCGGTAGGCGGGGCGGGTACGGGTAATTTGCTGGACGACATTAACATTGGCCTTAAACCCTACATAGATTTCATTGGCACCACCACCAGCAGCATCGAGGGCGGCAGCCCCAGCGCGCCGCGCATCAGGGTGGTGGGCATAGTGCCCGCAGGCGGCCTGGTGTTGGCACTGGCAGTGGCGGGCAGCGCCACATTTGGCAACGACTTTGACTACACCGGTGCCACCACACTCACCGGCATTACCGGTGGGGCTACCAGCCTGAGTGTGACGGTGCCGCCGGGCAACTACAGCGACGCCAGCGCTAACAACCTGTTCACCTTGCCCATCAATACCCTTAATGATACGGTGATAGAGGACAACGAAACTATCGTGCTCACCATGCCTGCCAACGGAGTAGCCGCGCCATTTATCAACGCCAATGCCACCATCTGTGGTGGTGCATTCAACACAGCGCTTACCCACACCATCATTGACAACGACATCGACCTGCGCACCACCAAAACCGTCAGTCCCACTGGCAACCAAGCGGTGGGTGCCACGCTGACCTACACCGTTAACTACCGCAACGTCACACCCGCCGTGCTAACCATTACCCCCTTAACTGCACACGATGCCAGCCAAGCAGCCATCACCGACACACCTCCCGCAGGTGTAACATTCAGCAGCTGGGCCTGCGCCGCCACCGGCACCACCTGCCCAGCGGCCAGTGGCAGTGGCGCGATTACCGCTACCGCCAACCTGCCCGTGGGCGCGCAGCTGGTGTACACCGTGCAAGCCGTGCTGGCCAGCACCAGCCTGTGTGAGCAAACTGCCACCAACACCGCCGCCGTCGCCGCCACAGCTACCAGCCCCAGCGGTGCCACGCTGACCGAAGGCACCAGCCTGCAAGGCAGCGCCAGCTTTGTAGCCCAGGCTAACGTAGCCATCACCAGCAACCCCGTGCAAGCCTGTGCCAACGTGGCCATCACCAAGTCAAACGCCGTCAGCACACTGGCTGCAGGCCAAACCACGACGTACGACATTGTGGTCAGTAACGCCGGGCCCTCTGCAGCCAATGGCACGCTGCTAAAAGACCCCGTCGCGCCCGGCCTGGTCTGCACCAGTGTGGCCTGCACGGCTGCCAGCGGCAGCGCCACCTGCCCCGCTCCCGCTGGCGTAAGCTTGCTGCTGCTGCAAGGCAGCGGCATTGTGCTAAGCAGCCTGCCCGCTAGCAGCAGCCTAACTTTTCAAGTAACCTGCGGCGTGAGCGCTACAGGGCTGTGAGGCCAACACATACAGCAAGCAAAGACCTGGCGGCATGCGCTGCAAGCTGCATGTCACGCGTTTTACAGGTTTTGAGCCGCCTTTCGTAGGCACTTCTTGCCCTGGATTTTTTGCCGCATACAATGCAGCAAAATACATATTACTAGTAACTAAAAATTCCAAAGGTTGACCGATGACTGCGATTGACATGCTGGGCCTGGTGGCCATGTGCTTTACCACTTCCTCCTTCGTGCCCCAGGTGTGGCGCACCTGGAAGACCCGCGATGTATCTGCCATTTC
>JAYSRE010000239.1:0-18715 GCA_043721235.1 Polaromonas sp.
ACTTTGGGCCTAATGATGACCCGAATGATGACAATGTGGCTATGGACGAGGATGATGGTTTGCCTTGGCCAGATGTGGATAAAGTAAGTAGCTGGTGGCAGGCGCATGGCCAGCGCTTTGCACCCGGCACGCGCTACTTTATGGGCGAGCCGCCGTCGACGGCGCATTGCCTGGATGTGCTGAAAAATGGTTATCAAAGGCAGCGTATGGCTGCGGCCATTTACCTTTGCCTGCTAAAGCCAGGTACACCGCTGTTTAACTGTGCTGCGCCTGCCTGGCGGCAGCAGCGGCTACTGGCCAAGATGGTGGTGTAGGCTGCATACTGTATGCCTGCCATAGATGCCAAGCTGATCTTTGCTGTGCTGGGGCCGGTGTTTTTAGCGCTGGGTATGGCGCGTTGGCTTGGCGCAGGGCGTATGGTGCCGCAGGCTAAAACCTGGCTGCTGGTTGGCGGCATTTTCTCCGCTGTGGCGGCTTGGTTGTGGTTGAGGGTCGCTTAGGCTGGCAACCCATGCTGGGCGGACTGTTGCTTATTAGGCACTTTAGACCTTTCGCCAAAAGATGCCGCCACTGTAGCGATGGCTGTTTAGTAGCCTATAGGCACCGCCAGTCCTTTGGACCGGTATTTGAATATCGTGCCAGCCATTCGTCTTCAAATTAGTAAGATTTGGAGCACATTATGCGCAAAATTGGTTGTACCGTGTTGTTGATGCAGGCCGAGGCACACCATGGCTGATGCTGCTTTTGATATTAAAAGTGACTCGCCAGCCAATGATGAACTGCTGTTTTGGAGCATTGTGGGGCACGAATGTTTGTCGCGGCCGTCGTTTTATGAGCTGACGGTGCTGTCTAGAAACCAGCTTATCGACCCTAAAGACATTTTGGGTAAGGCCTTTAACGTTGGGGCTTACTTTAAAGATGCCCAAAACGGCAGCCACGAGCGGCGTTTTCAGGGGCATGCTGTGCGTATCGTGCGCGGGGGGCAGATGGGCCGGTATTTTCAGTACCATATTAGCCTGCGTTCGTGGGTGTGGCTGCTGTCGCGCCGTACCAATTCTCGTATTTTTCAAGACAAAACTGTTCTTGAAATAATCGACGCGGTAATGGAGGACAGCCCCATTAAGGGGTTTAAAAAGACCAAACTAGCCGGTGTTATTGGTTCCCACAATCCACGCCGCTATTGCATGCAGCATGATGAGAGCGACTACAAGTTTGTCAACCGCTTGCTAGAAGACGAGGGCGTGTACTATTGGTTTGATTCCCACGACCAACCAGGCACTATGGTGTTGGCTGACAGCAGCGCTGTTGCACATACAGAGCTGCCTGCTGGTAACAAGTTGCGGTTCTCTCACGACGACAGGGGCCGTTTTAATGAAATTACGCAGTGGGTAGGTGCTAGCCGTTTAGAAACTGGCATGTATACAAGCGCAGACTACGACTACGAGGCCGCCAGCAAGTTGCTTAGCGTAGCTACGGGTTGGCCTGAAAAGAATGACTTAGCCGATTTTGAAATGTTCGAATCGCCCGGCGGGTACGCTACCCTAGAAGAAGGCGAAGCTCGCGCTGCGCTTCGCAGCGAAGAGGCTTCGGCTAAAACCCAGCGCAATTGGGCACTTACCGCTTGGCCCGATGTAGCGGCGGGCCACAGGTTCACCTTTGAAGGCAGCCTAGAAGGTGCAAGTGATGGCGACTACCTGATTGCAGGCTGCACATTCATCATGAGCCACGCTGGCTACGAGGGCGTTAGCGGGTCTACCGCTGGCCCTTCCATACTGGGCATGCTGCGTGAAGCGCTAAACTCTGACGCTGCCAACGCCGACACGCGCGAGGTGCTTGAGCGTATGCTGGAGTCCACGCCCAGTATGCGTACTGGTTTGCTGGGTAGCAGCATGTTTTTACTCACGGTATTGCCGCTAAATCGGGCTTACCGGCCAGCGCGGCTCACCCCGCGCACCTTAATGTCAGGGCCGCAGTCGGCGGTAGTGGTCGGTGCACAAGGTAAAGAAATTGACGTGGACGAGTTTGGCCGCGTTAAGGTGCAGTTCCACTGGGATCGCTATGGCGAAAAAAATGAAAAATCAAGTTGCTGGCTAAGGGTGTCGCAGCCCATGGCTGGAAATGGCTGGGGCGGTTACTTTGCGCCACGAATTGGGCAAGAAGTAATTGTAGATTTTCTTAATGGCGACCCTGACAAGCCATTGGTGGTGGGGCGCGTGTACAACGATGACCAGCCCATACCGTTCCAGTCGCCCACCGAGAGTGGTTTTCGTACCCACTCAACTCCTGGTGGCACAGCCAAACAGTTTAACGAGCTGCGCTTTGAGGACAAAGCCGGTGGAGAAGAGCTGCACATGCGCGCGCAGCGCCGTATGGACGTGTGCGTAGAACAAAACTACTATGAGCATATCAAAGGCGCTAGCAGCAGTTCGGTAGGTGGTACCCAGCTGTTAACGGTAGGTCACAAGCAGCATCTAGTGGTGAAGAACAAGCAATATGTGAAAGTGGACGATGATGCGCATTGGCTGTACATGGGCGACGTTAACTTTGGTATTTCTAAATCTTTAAAGCTGGCTGCCTCAAGCGCCGTTGAGATGACCGGCGGCAATGTTCATATTGAGGCGTCTCAAAAATTAGTGCTGCAGTGCGGCGGCAGCATTATTCGTTTATCGCCGGGCGGAATTGAGATTGAAGGCCCTATGGTCAAGATTAATTGTGGCGCTGCGCCAGCCGCAGGCAGCAGCCCCAATGTTGTTGCAGCGAAAGAAGCTGGCGGGTCTAAATGTGCAGAAGCCAAAGACAAAGCCCCTGAGCCTGGTAAAAAACTACCGCCACCGCCACCGCCACCACCGCCACCGCCACCGCCACACGATCCAGATTACGTAATTATCATCGTACCAATTCCAGCCCAAGTCTTATGCGTGAGCCTGCATGAAATCATAGAGTTTGGCGACGATGCACTGGCCGAAATTGATGCCTTGATAGAAGAGCTAGATGATGCAACTAGCGAAGTGCTGGGTCAAGCCGAAAACTTAAGCCAAGACGCGGTGCAGCGCTGTGCAGACAAAGTTACCGCAGCCCAAGCCACCATGCACGATGCTAAAAAAGAAATTGCCAATGCACAAAAAGTAGCCTGCGAGCAGCTAAGCACCGCTGGCGCGCAAGCGCAAAAACTCACCCAAAACGTGAACAACGGCGTGAACAAGGCTATGGCCAAAGCCAACAGTGCCGTGGCCGACCCCACAGTGCAAGACATCATGGGCAAAGCGGGTGTAGCCAATGATGTAAACAAAGTAGCCAGAGACGCCAATCAGCTCAGCACAGATGTGCAAAATACAATTGAGCGTGCCCGTGCTGATGCCTTGGCAGCCAGCACAGATGCAGTCAACACAGCAGGCGAAGCAGTAGATGGCGCAGCGAAAGATGTGCTTGATGAAGCAGACGCTGTAGCCAACACAGCCACCGCAGCTGCAGGCGATGCGCACCGCGCTATATCCAAAGCATCAGACGAAGCGCGCAAAGCACTGCAGGCAGCCAAGGCCGCAGCGCAAGCCGCCATAGCTGCAGCGCGTGCTGCTATGGCCATGGCCGATGTAGATGTATGTGTACCCATTCCGGGCCTGTCCGCCATGATGGCCGCCGCCCGCGCCGAAATGCAGCGCTTAGCCGCGATGGCCAAAGCCTTGGTGCAACAAGGCAAAGAAGCTGCTGCCAAGGGGCTGGATGCCGCCAAGAAAGGTGTAGACGATGTCGAAAAAGCCTTGGACGATGCAGAAAAATCAGCCAAGGATGCCGCTGTGCAGGTGGTAGATCAAGCTGAACGTCTAGCCAATGAAGCTAAGCAGCGCGCCGAACAGTTGGCAAAAGAAGCAGAAGACGCAGGCCAAAAATTGCTTGATGAAGCTAATCAACGTGTAAACGATATCCAAAACCGGGTAGAAGACGCAGCTAAGGTAGCGCAGCAGCAAGCGCAAGACCTGATGCAGCAAGGCAAGCAAACGGTGGAAAACACCGTTAGCACCATCAAAAGCGAGGTTGCCCGTGCGCAGGCTGAGGCCATGAAAGCACTGGACGACCTAAAACCTTAAGGAGAAGTACTGTGACCCCTCATGTCGTAAGTGGTGCTACGCTGATGTGCTCTATGGGTGTTGCGCCATCTACCCTGATGGTGCATCCGTTGAACCGTTTGATGAGCAGTAACATGCCTGCGGCTAATATTATGGACCACCAACCATTTGTAAATATCATGCCGTTTGGCATGTGTATTTCACCCGCCAACCCACAGGTTGCAGCGGCTACCATCGCGGCCTTCGGCCTTCTGGTACCGCAGCCTTGCATTCCAATGACTGTGGGGCCTTGGGCACCTGGCTCGCCAACTTTTTTGGTGGGCAATTTGCCAGCGGTTAATCAAACTTGCACTTGCAGCTGCATGTGGGGCGGGATGGTAACGCCTACGATGCCAGGGCAGTTTACCGAGCTAATTGTATAGCGCAGCAGCATGCGTTTATGCTGAAATTTAATTGCAAATTAAACCGACATGGAGTAAAACTGATTCTTCTATCACCACATAATTTAGTACGCACATTGGAGTCTTTGTTTGATAAAAATTGAAGTAGTCAGCACATTGGGCAGGCTGACAGAAAACTCACTCTCGGCGGAATTTAGTTCCGAAGGCGGGAGTATTGGTCGTGCTTTATCCAATCTGTTGGTGTTGGACGATGCAGAGCGAACGGTCTCTCGTATTCATGCAAAAATCATTCTTCGCAATGGTACATTTTTTATTATTGACAAAGGAAGCAACCCCTTGAGTTGCAATGGCGTTGTTGTGGGGTCGGACAACGAAGCACCCATTAAAAATGGCGACACATTGCAAATTGGCAGTTTTCAATTGTTGGTAAGCACTTCGAGTAGCCGTAGCCTTGGAACCAGCCCATCTGATGAGCTCCCACAAGCCTCTAATTCAGCTGAGAAAAGTAGCTTCAGCGGTTCCGACGATCCTTTTGCCGACCTGTTAGCGGGTTTGACACCTGCCGCTGCGCCGCCTCAGCCCGTGGCCAAAAGCGCAGGTTCGCCGAATGCGTCAAATGCGCCCGCAATGTTTTCAGACCCAATGGGGCTGGACAAGCCAAACGCAAAAGCAGACAAAGTAGACCCGTTTGATGATTTGATGAATTTTGGTTCAGCTAGCCCAGCAGCAGCGCAAAGCCATGTTGGCAACGACTTGGGCGGTTTTGTAGGGCTGCCCGACCTTGGCTCGTCTAGCCTGGATGATTTGTTTGGCTTGGGGCCCTCAAAAAGCGGAGCTGACCCGTTTGCACAATCGCCACTTGCCAGCCCTTTGTTTCAGCCCAATACCGCTTCATCTGATGACCCAATGTCTGCGTTACTAGGTGATGTAATGAAGCCTACAGCTGCGAGCCGCAGCGACAACGTGCCTGCACTGCAGCAAGCCTACAAGTTGCCTGAACCAGTCGATGCCAGGCCTAAACTGCCGCCAGTGCAATCGGCACCACCTCCTGCACAAGCTGCTCAATCAGTGACGGCGGCTGTGTTTACTGAGCCCGTACCACCTGCTAAAGCGCCCGTAGCTAGAGCTTCCACAACTGCCCGTGCACCTAATGCAGGCACTGCAGACGAGCTTTTAGCCGCCTTTTTGCGCGGTATTAAAAGCACCCACCAAATGCCCACCGAACTCACGCCTGAGCTGATGGAGCGCATAGGTGCCATGCTGCACACGGCTGCGCATGGCACACTGCAGCTTTTAATATCGCGGCAAGAGTTTAAACGCGGTGTGCGCTCCGATGTCACCATGATATCTATCGAGGCTAACAACCCTTTGAAATTTTCGCCCACAGCAGAGGTGGCCTTGGCGCACATGCTCGGGCCTAAAGTAAAAGGATTTATGCAGGCCGAAGAAGCCATGCACAACGCCTATGCCGACCTTCGTGCGCACCAGCTAGCCACCATGGTGGGCATGCGTGCGGCATTGGCGCATGTGCTTGCCCGCTTTACACCTGACAAGTTAGAGAGTCGGTTGACTGAAAAGTCTGCCTTAGATGCCTTGTTTTCAGCCAACCGCAAGGCCAAGCTGTGGGACCAATTTAACCAGCTTTACACCTCTATTGCCGCTGAGGCTGAGGACGATTTTCATACTTTGTTTGGCGAAGCTTTTTCTAAAGCCTATGACGAGCAAATGCAGCGTTTTAAATCTGACCATTAAAGAGTGAGAGCACATTGGAAATTGAAATTGTCGCGCTGTCCCAGCAAGGTGGACGCAACTATAACGAAGACTCCCAAGGGCATTGGCACGATGACCAGTTCATAGCCTGCGTGGTGGCTGATGGTGCTGGCGGCCACGGCGGCGGCGATGTGGCATCTACCATTGCACGTGCCAGCATACTGAACGGCTTTTCTACCCAGCCCGAGATTAGCAGTCAAATACTTCGCAAGCTGCTGCTAACTGCTAACGCAGAAGTGGTGGCCCAGCAAAGTGAGGGCGGCAAGTTATCGGCCATGCGCACCACTGCAGTGGTGGTGCTGGTTGATTTGTATACCAACCAGCTCATGTGGGCACACTGCGGCGACAGCCGGGCATATTTGTTCAAAGATGGTAAACAATTTGCACGCACTACAGACCATAGCCTGGTGCAGCAGCTGGTGTCCACGGGCATGATAGACGATGAAGGTGCGCGGCTGCATCCGCAGCGTAACTTGCTGCTGTCTGCACTGGGCGCGCCAGACGATGAGCTAGACATATCGGTGTCTGACCTCATGACCATAGCCCCAGGCGACATACTTTTGCTGTGCAGCGACGGCGTGTGGGAGCCTTTGGCAGACAGTGTGTTTGAGACCTTGCTGAAAAAATCACCCAGCCCCAAGTCTTGGCTTCAGCACATAGAAGAAAGTGTGGTGGCCAACGCAAAGCCTAACCACGATAACTACACTGCACTAACTTTATGGGCCTACGCTGGTGATGAAGTAACACAGATTGCGCCATCAAAATAGTTTGATTTGCCTTGCTAATACTAACTTTTGGAGAAAATTATGTTGCGTATAAAAGTCGTTGAGATTTCGGCACCTGTTTTAAAAAGCTCAGTAGCCATCATGTGTGCGGCGGTATTTAGCCTGCCCACGGCCGTGCAGGCTGCGTGTGACACTTTATTTGAGGCTACAGTCACTACGGGTGGTGTAAGCCAGCAAATTTGTGTGGATTCAGTTCAAAACTTATACGACCTGGCCATCAGAGACGCAGGCCTTACGTTCCCTGGGTACACACAAAACTCCGAGGTGGTCAGCAATCTGCGCATAGTGGGCGTAGATGCTTCCCTTGCCTATGCCACCAACAGCCGTACCTTAAGTTTGGTAATTCCTGAATTAGGCGTGAACGAAACTTTTACCGGCGCTACCAGGCGCGACAGTGCTGTGCTACTACGCCGTTTTCTAGAAAATAATTCTGACCTTTTGGGCAGGCTGCAAAAAAGGCAAGCTGCTGTGTCGCCGCTAAGCCCTATTACGGGTACCGGCGGTATTTTGCCTAGGGCCATTATGAATGACTTTAGCGCTAGCTTTTCAGACACGCCTACGCGCATAGCCACATCGCAAAATGCGGCTTCGCAAGGTTCTCAAAGCGTGCTGGGTGCTGGTATTTTGCTAAGCTCAAATACTGTGGCCAATACCAAAGTTAACACCATAGCCATACCATTATCTTATTCGGTACGTAACGATATTGACCCGCGCAGGCAAGCGCTGGCTCGCGGCGGTATTGGCATGGTGGACTCTGGTGGTAGCAGGTCTTACCAAGGGCGCTTGTCTGCTGGGTACCGCTTTCCTATGTCTGACGAATGGGTTTTAACCCCTATGGCGGGCATGAGCTTTGCAGGCTCGCAAGATGCTGCTTATGCCGTGGGCGTGGGTAACGCATCTTTGGCCAGCACCTACACCTGGGAGTTTGACGGCTTTGACTTAACCATGGGCAATATGGTGGGGTACTACCAAACATTCAAACTACCGGTTAAAAATACCTCTGATCCCAAGATTCGCGTTGCTGCGCTTGTGAACGGCTTTTTCTTAAGTCAACCGGTGAACTTTGGTGGCAATAAAATGTCAGTGGAGTATGGCTTTTCAGATACCCGCTTAGGTGGCACCGAGCTGTACCAAAATAATTCCCAAGAGCTCACCATATCGTTGGGCACCAACAAATCTGCGCTGTCAGCCCGGAGTTTTTTCAGGGCTACTTTAGGACTGCAGCGCGCCAAAGACAGCAAGGGCGCCTCGTTGGCCTTGAACTACTGGTTCTGACCAGTTAACGTTTTTTCTTAACGCGTCTATTTGACGCGACGAGGGGATGGTATGCAAAAAAATATCTTACCAAGATGGCTGACGTTTGCACTGCTGATGGCACCCGCTTCGCTAGTGTTTGCAGACTATGGCACAGACCAAACGGCTTACGCAGCATCGGGCCGCTACGATTTAATTGAAAAACAAGTCGAGGCAATGGCCAAGCAAGGGCCGCTGCGCACGCGCGACCAGCATGCACTGTGCTTTGCCTACTCTAAGCTTAAGCGCTACGACAAACTCTTGCCCTGTTTAGACCAAATGCAGGCCTTGGTGGCCAAGGGCGACAGGCGCACACGCATTTTTGGATTGGATGATGCGACACCCTCTGCGCACCTGATGCGGGCAGAAGCCCTGACCGACCTAGGCCAGTACGGTGAGGCACGCAAACAAGCCAATGATGCACTGGTATGGCTGCGCAAAGAAAACAGCGGCGACGACGACATGGTGGTAGGTGCCTACGCTGCAGTAGCCGTAGCCGTTGCTTTGCAGGGTGATACGGTAGGAGCAAGGCAAACGGTTGACTTATTAAAAAACTATAACGTACGCAGTGATTACAAACGCGCCAAAGCTATGGCACTGGCGCGTGCCCAAATGGCCATTGGTGCCTGGGCCGATGTGGTGGTTACGCTGGAGTCCAGCGATGCGGCGTTTAGATTCGACATGATGCTAGACAACCTGCTGTCTGGCGCTGCATTTACAGGCCGCAATAACTGGGTGTGGACCGAGCTGCCGCGCGCATTTATGATGCACAAAGCGCAGTTTGAAGTAGGGCGTACAGACCTTTCCCGCGCGGGCTTTGACAAGCTACTGTCTACACCAGAACTTACGGTGAATGCAGAAATTTACTGGCAAGTTTTACTTGAACGCGGCCGCGTAGCGGAGCGTGATGGGCAAACAGAAAAAGCACTGGAGTACTTTCGCAAAGCACGCGACTTGGTAGAGTCACAGCGCCGCTCAATACGTACCGAGACCAGCAAAATTGGCTTTGCCAGCGACAAACAAGCGGTGTATCAAGGCATTGTGCGCACCTCGCTTAAGCTGGGCAATAAGGCCCAAGTAATTGAGGTGGCAGAGCAAGCCAAATCCCGTGCTTTGATAGATATGCTAGCCGCCAAATCTGACTTTGGCATTTACGGCCAACGTGCAGCAGAAATTGCCTCTACGTTTGCAGAATTTCAGCGCATCGATGCAGAGCTGTCGGTGCAAATTCCAGACACTTCTGTTGCGCGGCGCAGCGAACTATCAGGCCTGCTGAACCAAGCTTCAACACGGCTGCAAACCATGGCCCCTCAGCTCGCCTCGCTAGTGACCTCGGGCAGCATTGGTGTAGAGCGTATGGCGGCTGGCTTAGGGCCCAAAGAAACCTTGGTAGGTTTTTTTGGCTTCGGTCAAAGCTTGTACGGATATACCCTGGCGGGCTCTGAGATCAGAATTTTTCAGCTCGATGGCCAAGGCCTTGCAGAAGACGTGGGTGAGCTGGTGCAGTCCATTAAGAAGCGCCGCAAGCAAACCCGCGATTTGGCCGAGCTGATGTACAAAAGGCTGCTCAGGCCTATGCAAAGCAGCATTGCAGGCCGCGACCTGCTGATCGTACCTAATGGCAGCTTGCACTATGTACCTTTCGCAGCGTTGCACGATGGCGAGAAGTTCTTAGCGCAGGGCAGAGCTATCCGCTATCTTCCGTCTGCTGTATTGCTAGGCTTGATGCCAGAGGCTAGAGCCATGACCGCGTCAAACAAAGATCCGGTTAACAAGATGCTGATTTTAGGCAACCCCGACCTAGGGCAAGCTGCATTAGACTTGCCCGCCGCACAGGCCGAGGCGCAAGATTTGCAAGTGCTTTTCTCTCAAAACAGTGAGCTGTTTATACGCCGCGCTGCGACTGAAACATTGGTTAAAGAGCGCGCTTTTGACTTTACACACATTCATATTGCATCGCATGGTGAGTTTTCTGCCGATGCACCGTTGCAGTCCAAATTAAAGTTGGCCAGCGACAGCAAAAACGACGGCTTTTTGAGCGTGAGTGAAATCTATGGCCTACGATTGAACGCCAGCTTAGTAATGTTGTCGGCCTGTGAGACGGGCCTTGGCAGTATCAGCTCTGGAGATGATGTAGTGGGCCTTACGCGTGGGTTTTTGTACGCAGGTGCACAAAACGTAGTGGGTTCGCTTTGGGAGGTGGATGATGATGCTACTGCCGAGCTTTCTAGGCTAATGTACGCTGCCATGAAAAAAGGTGTGCCTGTGGCCAAAGCGCTGGCCGAAGCGCAAGAACAGTTGATGAAAAAAAAGCCGCATCCATTTTTTTGGGCGGCTTTTTTGAACAGCGGAACAGGTCGATGATTTATTCCCCATTACGAAAAAGAATAAAGTCTAGCGCGCGTACTGTTTTTTTTCCTATGACCGGATCAATATAATTTTTTCTGTTTGCAATCCAGTACTTGCTTTTTAACTTTGTGATGTAGTCTTGGGTTACTTGACCATAAAAACTACCATGTTCAAACTCTTCTTCTGGAAAGCTTGAAGGATTAATTTCGTGTATGCACATAAGTACACGCTGTATTACGTAGACGTCTATTCCCCGTTCAAAAGGCATCATATGTTCAGTATCGTCTGTAAGCATTCGCTGGAAGCGATCTTCTTTCCAATCGCTAAACTCAGAAGATATAGCGGCTTTGAAATGCAGTGATTTAAATTGATATTTTGAATCCACGATGATTTTGTCTAGGCTAGCTTTGTCAACGACCAACATAGTACGAATTCTCCTAACGTATAGACACTGCGATTAACTAGAAATTTGTAGTCAAAAAATCTTCGTGTTATTTGCCGTTGCGATACAGAATGTAGTCGAGAGCGCGAATAGTTTTTTTACCAACAATATTGTCAAATTGATTTTCGTAGTTTTTTATTGTGTAATTTACTTTTATAAGTTTAACAAAAGTTGATCCAACATTTCCATATTGTTTATCTTTGTACTCTTTTTCACTTCCGTTAAAAGGAAGAAATTCTTTTGGATTGGAATCGGAATCGGAACCGGGACCGTACCAAATTTTGACTAAAGCAGAATTGATCCATTCAGCATAAATTCCTTTTTCATACAGCATCATATGTGCGGTATCTTTTACCAGCATGGATTCGAAGCGATTCCTAACGATGGGCGTTATGTTCATTCCAGAAGATCTGCCTGTAAAGTGCAAAGACTGAAGCTTGTAGTTCGGGTCTGCCGTTACTTTCTTCATACTGGCATAGTCAACAAAAAACATTTTATGACTCCTTTATGTGGATATATATAAATAGCGGAATGGAATGACTAAGATTGCAAAAGCCCTCCGAGCTCTCGCCTAGAGGGCTTCTGCTTTTGGATATTTAACGCGTGTCGGTAGTGCGTGTATCCCAACCAAATTTCACATCACCGCCCAGCGAACCGTCGGCTTTTTGCGGTTTGTAGATATATTCGATATCTCCATAAGAGATTGACACATGGTCGCTCACTTCGCCGCCTGTTCCAGCGCTTACTTGATGGTTGGTGATAAAAACTTCTTTCAGTTTAATGGTTAAGAAGTCTAGCTGTTCGCCGCCAGATAAACACATAAAGAGAGTGGCTTCTTTAAAGTGTTTACCAGCAGCGCATTTTTGAGAAATTGTAGGAGAGGAAATATCATACTTCTTCACGAAATTAAGGCTTCCTGGCGTGCCCTTGCCTTGTCCTGAGCCACCACCACCTGTGTTGCTGGCATTGGTAACACTCCAGTCCCAGCTTTGCAATGCGATATCGTCTTTGTGCTTGGCGTGGGTTGATTCGCCTTTTATACCGTCTAGTTTTAAGTGGCAGTCGATAGACATCTTAGTACTCCGTTCAATTAAAAAATGCGGCAGGCCGCGTGGTTGGTTAATTACTCGCTTTAGGTCTAGCTGCTGTGCATCTAGTCTTAGTGCGCATAAGTAGAACGAGAACCGTGAATGGTTTTCAAAGTTTGTTTTAAATGCCTCGCTAATATGTTTGTATTAACAACAAATAAGCTGGCTTATTTCCCAATAAGCTAGGTTTAATATGAAATCATTTCATGAAATAAGCAGCTACGTTGCACCTTTTAATTTTAAGAAATAAACGGTTCGTATGTGTGTCTATGTGAAACCAGTCTGCGACTGCTAATGTTCGCACTGCTGGCGACAGCGCAAAAAAAAATAATGCCGCAGAGCGCAGCATTATTTAATTGTTATTGAACTAGATCTAACCGCCTGCTTTGCCTGATGGCAGCTTAGAGACCAAGCGCAGCGATACGGTAAGTCCTTCCAGCTGGTAATGCGGGCGCAGGAAGAACTTGCTGCTGTAGTAGCCTGGGTTGCCTTCAATTTCTTCCACAATCACTTCTGCTGCCGCTAGTGGTTTTTGCGCCTTGGTGGTTTCAGACGAATTGACTGGATCGCCGTCTACATAGTTCATGATCCAGGCGTTAAGCCAGCGCTGCATTTCGTCTTTTTCTTTAAAACTACCGATCTTGTCGCGCACGATGCATTTAAGGTAGTGCGCAAAGCGGTTGCAGGCAAACAGGTACGGCAGGCGCGCGGCTAGGTTGGCGTTGGCCGTAGCATCGGGGTCATCATATTCCGCAGGCTTGTTGAGTGACTGGGCACCGATGAACGCAGCAAAGTCAGAGTTTTTGCGATGGATGAGGGACAGCAAACCGGCCTTGGACAGCTCGGCTTCTCGGCGGTCGCTGATGGCGATTTCGGTGGGGCATTTTTGGTCCACGCCGCCGTCGTCAGTAGGGAAGGTGTGCAGGGGCAGATTTTCTACTGCGCCGCCTGATTCGATGCCGCGAATGCGGGAACCCCAGCCGTATTGCTTGTACGATCGGTTGATGTTGGTGGCCATGGCATAAGCAGCATTGGCCCAAGTGTATTTACCATGGTCTGCACCTGCAGTGTCTTCTTCAAAATCAAACTCTTCTACCGGGTTGGTATTGGCACCATACGGTGTGCGGGCCAGGAAGCGGGGCATGCACATGCCCAGGTATTTGGAATCGTCTGACTCGCGCAGGCTGCGCCAGCCTGCGTACTCAGGCGTGGAGAAAATTTTGGTTAAATCGCGCGGGTTTGCCAGCTCTTGCCAGGATTCCATTTGCATTAGGGATGGTCCTGCGCCGGTAATGAAGGGTGCGTGGGCCGAGGCGGCTATTTTGGCCATCTCGCCCAGCAGCTCTACATCGGGCGGGCTTTGGTCAAAGTGGTAGTCGCCTACGATAGCGCCAAAAGGTTCGCCACCAAATTGACCATATTCTTCTTCATAGACTTTTTTAAACAATGGGCTTTGGTCCCATGCAGCGCCTTTAAACCGTTTGAGGGTTTTGCCCAGTTCCTGCTTTGAAATATCCATGACGCGAATTTTCAAATGCTCATCAGACTCGGTGTTGTTCACCATGTAGTGCAGGCCGCGCCAAGCACCTTCGAGTTTTTGAAATTCAGCGTTGTGCAGTATCAAGTTGATTTGGGCAGACAGCTTCTCGTCAATTGCCGCAATCATGGCGTTGATAGACGCAGTAACGTCTTTGCCAATCAACTGGGTTTGGCTCAGTGCCTGCTGCGCGAGGGTTTGCACAGCTTGTTCCACCGCGCTTTTGGCTTCATTGCTGCGCGGCTTGAATTCTTTTTGCAGTAGGGACGCAAAATCGCCACCTTCGTAGGTGACACCCTGGATTGCACTTTCTTGGGCAAGTTTTTCAGCCATATTGATTCTCCTGGTGGTGTTTACGTAGGTTGGATTTAAGCTGCTGGAGTTGCAGTGTCTTCAGCTTTTTTGCTGCTGGCCAGGCTTTGCAACAGGGCCGGGTCTTCCATTACTTTGGCTAGCAATTCTTCAGCGCCGCCTTTGCCGTCCATGTAGGTAACCAGGTTAGACAGCTGGGTGCGCGCTTCTAGCAGTTTGTTGAGCGAGTCTACTTTTTTGGCTACAGCTGCGGGCGAAAAGTCGTCCATGCTGTCAAAGGTAATGTCAACTTTGAGTTCGCCTTCGCCTGTGAGCGCATTGGGTACAGAGAATGCGGCGCGCGGCTTCATGGCTTTCATGCGGGTGTCAAAGTTGTCTGTATCAAACTCTAAAAACTTACGGTCACCTACGGATGCCAAGGGATCGGCAGGCTTGCCTGACAAGTCTGCCAGCACGCCCATGATGAAGGGAAGTTGCACTTTCTTTTGCGCGCCGTACAGCTCGACATCGTATTCAATCTGTACGCGGGGAGCCCGGTTGCGGGCAACGAATTTTTGACTGCTAGAGGCCATGGTGATTTCCTTGGTTAAAAAAGTGAAGGGTTAGAAAATTGATGAATTGAAATTGAAATAGACGCGGTGTTGCAGGCTGTTTAGACTTTAAGGAGGCCTGCCTGTCACCATCTGAATGCTGCCCACAGAGTCGGGTGCTAAATCAGCCATGATGTCCATAAAGCTCACGCCCACCAGACGCTTGGCGCGTTTGATCAGCAAAGGTGCGGGGTTGCCGGGCTCGGTGCGCTCTAAAAAAGTGATCACTTTGTCTAACATGAGCAAAGCGTCTTGACGGCTGGCTATCTCACCGCGTATGGCGCCCCCTGACCGCGCTTCTGCAGGGCTAGTGTTGTTGCTGTCGGCTGGCTGGTCTTCAGTGCTTGAATTGCCGGTAGCTGCTTGACAGGCCAGGCGCAGCATATGTGTCATGTTGCGCAGTGGCTTGAGGTCGGGTTCGTCTACGCGGCCTGTTTTTTCAGAGATTAAGGACTGAAGTTTTTGCACCAACACCGCTGTGCTGATGGCTGCCTCTAGTAAAGCAGGTTCTGCAGCATGAATATCTTGTAACGCACCCTCAATTTGCCCTGCAGCATAGCCAGGATCCGTGCCGATAGCGACTATTTTGCCTTGGGCAATGGCAATATCGCGCACCCGGATCAAGCCGACATTGCGCGAAGTTCCAATAGTGCAGTCGTAAACGTCACGTAAAACCATGCTCGCGTCTGACAACGGTGCCAGCGCATTGAGCCGCATAGTGGGGTCTAGCGCTTCTTCAGCATCCAGCTGGGGGTGCAGCGTGTCCCAAAACTTGTCTGTTAGCTCGGTAATTAAGATGAGACCCAACGCTAAGCCTTGTATGCCTTGGGTACGCGTGGCGGCTCGGAGCGCCAAAATGGCAATACGCAGGTCTTTGCTGCGCTGCAGCAAATCTGTAGTGCTGCCAATTAGGCTGCGCCATTCAGGCTCGACTGCGGCTATGACCGTGTCGCCAAACTGCTGCTCAGCTTTGGACTGTGCAGCAGTTTCTAGCGCCATGTAGGCGGGGTCGTATTCAAGGTCATCACCACTGGGTGATGATTCGCTGACGGGTTCTAGCAATTTTTCTACGGATGCAGTGCTGAGCATGGCGACGCTTTGGTTGAACCTAAGATAGTTGAGCCTGTAGAACCCTTGTTTAAGGGATATAAACCATAAAACGAATGGCGTGGCCTAAATTTCAAGTGCTGTAAAAATCGCCTGATGTGAAGCAGCTGTGATAACCTTAAGAGCTTGTTAGCCCTCTCATTTCATGCTAGGAACCTTCATGTTGCATGCTTCATTTTTGACCAGTTTCCCTCTGTTTAGCCTGCGGCTGAGGGCCGCTTCGGGGCAGTCTACACGGCTCACTTGGGCCACCCTGTGCGTAGTAGCCATGCTGGCTGCTTGCGCATCGCCGCCGCCGCCGGTGGTGTCTACGGTTCAAGTCACGGTGGTGGCAGGGCCGGATACTAACCCCGATGCGCGCAAACGTGCTTCTCCTGTAACGGTGCGTATGTATGCCTTGAAGTCGTCAGCCCCGTTTGATGCAGCAGACTTCTTCTCGCTATTTGACAAAGACACGGCCACGTTGGGCGCTGAGCTGGTGCAACGCGAAGAAATGCTAATGACTCCTGGCCAGCAAAAAACGCTGGCGTTGAAGTTGGGCCCCGAGGTTAAGGCGATCGCTTTTTTAGTGGCTTTTCGTGACTTAGAGCGGGCCCGGTGGCGCGCAGTACAGGTGGTGGACATTGGCAAAACCGCCGAACTTACCGCCAAAATAGCGGGCAGCCAGGTTAGCCTGGAGCACAAAGTGATCGTGGTCAAAAAATAGGCACTGTTCTCAACCGCAACCGCACCTGTTACACCGGCCAGTGCAGGCTGTGCAGGCCCGCTGGGGAAATGCCTGTGGTTATAATCAAACTTGTTACTTTGTTTGTTGGGCAACCTGCCCCCAAGTTTGGTTTTAACCCGAAGTAGCCCAGTTAAAAGTGTGTGTCTGGCCTGAGTGGTGGAATTGGTAGACACAGCGGACTTAAAATCCGCCGCTTCGTTCATAGCGGGCGTACCGGTTCGATTCCGGTCTCAGGCACCAGTTGCTTGGCACACACTTGCTAGATACGCTCTAGCGCGCCGCAAAAGTACTACACTCTATTTATGTCAGTCAATTCCCAGCCCTACGAAATTCATGTGCACGGCGATGTTCCTCTGCGTGCGGATGTGACCTTTGCCCAGCTTGAAGAGGCGCTAAAGCCTTTGTGGTCCTATGCGGGTGCCAAGTCGCTGGTGCGCGGTGCCATCAGTACCTACGAAGAAGAGCCTGGCTTGCGCTTTGATGCTGCAGAGCACGTGCTGCACATGTGCTGGACAGTGCCGGCAGATGAAGATATTCGCCAAGCGCTGGAAGAAATGTGTATGGGCCTGAACGAGCTGGCCAGCGCCGGTGCGGCGATTGAAATTAGCATCTACGATACCGAGTTTGACGACGAGGACGAAGATGACGACCACAACCAAGAAGAAGGGGCCGAGTCGCGCGACGACTTTCTGATGTTGTTTGTGGGCCCTACGCCCGGCGACATTATGCAGGTGCAGCGCGACATGCTGGTGGAAGATGTGATGGCTGTAGTAGAGCGCCATTTTGACCGCGCCGAGATGCAGGGCATAGTGATCGAGGTGGACAAGCTGTTTACCCAGCGGTTTGATGCCTTGGTAAATTCGCTGCAGGTAGGCCGCCCACCGCGCGGTTCGGGCGGTGGCCCGGGTGGCCACGGTGGGCGCAAGCCGCGCCATTTGCACTAGCAGCCTGGTCAATAAAAACAATCTGGGCACAGCCCTCGGTAGCGTGCGTTACCGCCAATCAGCACTTGCTCGCCTTCGCGTACTCGTTCGCCGCTGTCGTTAAAGCGGGCGTTCATGCTAGCCTTTTTACCGCATTCGCAAATGGTTTTCATTTCTTCAATATCGTCAGCCAATGTCAGCAGCGTGGCGGCTCCGGGAAAAGCTTTGCCCATAAAGTCACTGCGCAGGCCATAGCACATCACTGGGGTATGCAGCGTATGCGCCCAGCGGTGCAGTTCTTCTACTTGCAGCGGAGTTAAAAACTGCGCCTCGTCCACCAGCACGCAGGCTAATTTGGCGATCCAGCGTGCCTGCTGGGCATGCGCTATGCGCTCGGCCATGCTGTGGGCCGCGTTGAAGGTAACGGCTTCGCGGCTAAGGCCTAAGCGCGAGGCGATCAGGCCGCTGCCGTCCCGGTTGTCCAGCTCAGCGGTCAGTAGCACCACGGCCATGCCGCGTTCTTCGTAGTTGTAGGCCGCTTGCAGCAACGAGGCGGATTTGCCGGCGTTCATGGCGGCGTAGCGAAAATACAGTTTGGCCATAGCGTGTGTCGTTAAGCCGTCAAGCTTAACGCACATAATGCAGGCACACCTTCAGGAGTCACCCTATGGCCATTTTTAGTCAAGACGCGCTGAACCCCGGCGTGAAAAAGCGTGAAGTATTTGGCTGGGCCATGTACGACTTTGCCAATTCGGGCTACACCACGGTTGTAATTACCGCTGTGTTTGCCGCCTATTTTGTGGGCGGCATTGCCAAGGGGGCCGAATGGGCTACTTTTGCCTGGACACTGGCGCTGAGCATCTCCTACGCTATTGTCATGCTCACCATGCCCAGCCTGGGCGTGTACGCCGACCAGCATGCCGCCAAAAAGAAGCTGCTGGCGCTGTTCACCGTGGGCTGTGTGCTGTCTACCGCCGCCCTGGCGCTGGCCGGGCCGGGCAGCGTGGCGCTGGCTTTTGTGCTGATTGTGATTTCCAACACCTTCTACAGTTACGGCGAGTCGCTGACTGCCTCGTTCTTGCCCGAGCTGGCCCGGCCTGAAGGCATGGGCAAGGTCAGCGGCTGGGGTTGGAGCTTTGGCTACTTTGGCGGAATGCTGGCGCTGGGCATTTGCCTGGCATACGTGCTTTGGGCGGGCAAGCGAGGCATTCCGGCTGAGAATTTTGTCCCGGTGACGATGCTGATTACCGCCGCGATTTATGGCGCTGCGGCGCTGGTGACTTTCTGGTTGCTCAAAGAGCGGGCCGTGCCCAGGCCGGGTGCCATT
>JAYSRE010000240.1:0-2553 GCA_043721235.1 Polaromonas sp.
AGTGAGAAGTTTGGCAAAAGCCTGACTGACTTTTATGGCGGCAGGGTGGCCGAAGTACTGGAGCACCCGCGCTACAAGCTGCACATCGTCACCTCGCGGGGCCGCCACTTGCTGGGGCGTGAGCATAAAGTCGCCACACCACTTGGCTACTTCGGTGCATTTTTGACCAACAGCCTGCACCGCAAAGCCATGGGCGCGTGGCTTGAGCGGGTGGTTTTTTCAAGCCAGAACGCTGCGCTGCCCTTTGCAACGAGCGACTACCGCACCCGCCAGGTGGCACTGAGCGAGGCCAACTTCAACCCGGCGCTACAGGCGAGCTGCTCTATCCCGTTTGTGCTGCGGTCAGTACACAACATTCCCGGTGCGCCGCCCGGTGCCTACTGGGATGGCGGCATCACTGATTACCACCTGCATTTGAATTATGCTTCTAATTTGATAGCAAACAATGCATACACAGCATGCGGTAGAGCCGTATATGGCTCTGAATTTATTGGGCCAGCGGCCGGCCTGGTGCTGTACCCGCATTTTCAGAAAGCAGTGGTGCCCGGCTGGCTCGACAAAGGCCTGAAGTGGCGGCACAAAGCAACGCATTTTCTCGACAACATGGTGCTGCTGGCACCCGAGCCGGCCTGGGTCAAAACGCTGCCCAACGGCAAGCTGCCAGACCGCCAGGACTTCACGCATTACGGGGCGGACTTGCAGGGCCGCGTCAAGGCCTGGCGTGCTGCAGTCTCGCAAGCCGAGCAGCTGGCAGATGAGTTGGCCCAGTGGCTGCATCAACCAGACATGACCCGTGTCAGCAGCTTATGACTGTGCCTGAACCATCCACAGAGCGGATATTGGGCTGGGACTTGCTTCGGGGTTTGTGTGCGATAGCGGTGGCCTGCTACCACCTGCTGCTGTGGCAAGACGTGGCGGCACTGCACAGTTTTGGCAGCTACGGGGTGTACCTGTTTTTTGTGTTGTCAGGCGCCAGCCTGGCCTACACCTATGGGGCGCGTGTCGTGGCCCATGATTTTTCATTTGGCGGTTTTTTGTGGACGCGCTATTTGCGATTGGCCCCGCTGTACTTGGCGCTGATGGTGCTCATGCTGCCCTGGAAGCTGGCCAAGGAGGGTGCTACCAGCCAGCTTTTCGCCATCTACCTGACGAACGCAAGCTTTACCTTTGGGTTTTACCAACCCGCCACCCATGCCGCGCTGGTGGGCGGCTGGTCATTGGGTATCGAGGCTGTTTTTTACCTGCTGTTTCCGCTGCTTGTAAGGGCCTGTTATCGACCCCGGCTGGCCATGTGCCTGATGGCAGTCCTGCTGGCGCTGCAGGTCGCTTGGATCGCTGGCACCGTAGGCGGCATCAGTGGCTACACCGCCAACGCGGTGGCCTACCACCATGCCCCTGCGTTTGCGGCTTATTTCATGGGCGGCTGCATGCTTGGCGCGGCATACCGGATGGGCCATCTGCCGCAGCGGATACCGGACAACCTGGCGCTGCCCGGTATTTTGGCTGGGTTTGCTGTGTTGCTCTGGCTCAACCCGGCCCAGCAGGGCGATGAGTTGCTTGGCTGGCGCGGCCTGGTGTCTGCTCCGCTGCTGCTGGCGCTGGTCTACTTGGCTGGCCAGCTCAAGCTGCAGGGGCGAATGGCAGCTGCAGCACGCTGCCTGGGTGAGGCCACTTATGGCATTTACCTGATTCACCCCATTGTCTTTTTTGGGCTGGTGTGGGTGTTGTTGCCCCGTTTGGGGCTACCCAGTCCGCTGCAGTTGCCGCTGACGGCGCGTGTGGGTGTGACAGTCGCAGTGCTGCTGCTGGCAGGGGGTGCTGCGCTGCTCAGCGAGCGATTTTTTGAACGCCCCCTGCGCCAGCGCCTGCGCTGGGGCCGCGGTGCGCAGCAGCAAAAAACGGGTCAGTAAACCGGCTCGCATGTGCAGCGGGCAATTGCGCAGCCGCCTGCTCGCCGCAGCTGAGCCGGTGGCTGGGAAGGAATGGAAATGGAGTTACGGCGTTTGACGCCATGCCTGAGCGCGGACTGCGGCATTTTTAACTCGTACGCATCAGATACATTTGGTAATATCTACAGTGCCGCAAACCGGCGGTCAAAAGCGGCAGCTCCCATGCCGGCTTACACCACGTGTAATTTTTGTAAAACCCACCCACAGGCAAGCCCATGGCATTAAGCGCCCCAGAACGCAGCAATCTGCACAAACTCGTTGTCGCGATGTTCAATGCCGCGCCCGGCGCGGTGTATCTGGCAGAAATCACGCTCTTTTTTGAGTCTGCAGACCGCAGTTTGTCGCGCCTGGCAGACGCGCTGGGGCAAAACAATGTCTTCAACAACCTTTACCCAGCTGGTCAGACCAACGCCCAGTTTGCCAACGCGCTTTTGGGTATTTACAACCTGCAAGGCCATACCGAGGCGCAAAACTTTGTCGCTACGCTGCAAGCTGCAGGCATCAGCAAACCGCAAATAGCGCTGCGCGTAGGCATAGCCATAGACGCCAGCAACAGCACAGACCCTGCACTGATAGCGGCCAAGGCTATTTTGAACAACAAAGC
>JAYSRE010000241.1:0-6398 GCA_043721235.1 Polaromonas sp.
CGCTAGCAGCCAGTCGTACCACGGGCGCTGGTCTTCAAACTCTAGGGTGCAGATGCTGTGGGTAATGTTTTCTAGCGCGTCTTCAATGGGGTGCGCAAAGGCGTACATGGGGTAGATGCACCAGGTGTCGCCCGTGCGGTGGTGGGTGGCGTGGCGTATGCGATAGATGGCAGGGTCGCGCAGGTTGATGTTGGGCGATGCCATATCGATTTTGGCGCGCAGCACCATCGATCCATCGGGGTGCTTGGCATCGCGCATTTCTTTAAAGCGTGCCAAGTTGTCTGCGGGGCTGCGGGTGCGGTAGGGGCTGTCGATACCGGGCTTGTTAAAGTCGCCTCGGTGGGCCTTCATGTCTTCGGCGGATTGTTCGTCTACGTAGGCTAGGTTGGCTTCTATCAAATACTCAGCGGCGCGGACCATAAAGCCAAAATAGTCGCTGGCTTGGTAGGGCGCTGCGTCTTTAGAGCCGTTGTAGTCAAAGCCCAGCCATTTAACAGTTTCGATGATGGCGTTGACGTATTCGGTGTCTTCTTTTTCGGGGTTGGTGTCGTCAAAGCGCAGGTGGCACACGCCGCCGTAGTCTGCGGCCAGGCCAAAGTTTAGGCAAATGCTTTTGGCGTGGCCTATGTGCAGGTAACCATTAGGTTCGGGCGGAAAGCGGGTGCGTATTTTGGCGGGGTCTGGCGCGCCAGCGGCGTGGTGCGCAGCGTCGCCAGGGCTGCCTGCCCAGCGGCGGGTGGCATACGTGCCAGCGGCCAGGTCATGCTCGATGATTTGGCGCAAAAAGTTGCTGGGTTTAGCTGGGGTAGCAGCAGTGGCTGGGGTGCTTGTATTGATCGAACTCATAACTTTGATTCTATGCGGCACTGACTAACAGCTTATCAGCATATATCTATATGCATCATGATGTATCATTTACGCCAATGTCGCAGATTAAACATTTGCCATTCACGTTTTTTTGTTCTGCCCATGGAGTTTTAGCCAATGTCAATCGTATTCCGCAACGTATGTACCGCCGCCATGTTGGCTGTTTCTGTTTTTATGGTCGGTTGCGCCGGGCCAGCACCTAACTACGCGCCTTCTATTGACAATGTTGAATCGCTTAAAAAGTCCGGCACAGAAGCTGCCAAATTGGGCACTATTTCTGTTAACGCGGACATGCCAGGGGGCAAAGCGGTGAGCGTGCGTGGCAACACGATGGTGTCCCCTGTGGGGGCGCATTTTGGTGACTACGTTGCCGCAGCGCTGCGCCAAGAGTTGGAGTTGGCCAAATTATTCAACGCGCAATCTAATCTTGAAATATCTGGCGTCTTGCTGCGCAACAACATAGACGCGGGCGGCATATCAACCAATGCTGGGCAAATTGAAGTGCGCTTTATGGTTAAGCGCGCAGGCGAAGTGCGGTTTGATAAGGCCAAGCGCATTGAGCAGAAATGGGAAAGCTCATTTGCAGGCGCTGTGGCCATTCCGCTGGCGATGAACAATTACCCAGTGATGGTTCAAAAGCTGATTGGCGAGTTGGTCAACGACGCAGATTTCATTAAAGCCCTACGCAACTAATATACTTAAACACATATGAAGCAACTATTTAAACTTATTTTGGCCGCTATGGCCTGCGTGGTACTGTTTGGCTGCGCGCACCCCATCAACATGAAGCCTGACCTTGATGGAGTAAAAACGGTGGGTGCTAAGCGTATAGACAAGCAAGTTGGCTACCACATGACAGATGCAAGCTTGGCGCTTGAAGTGACCACTGCAGGCGGAGGCGGAGATAAGGTGCGCTATTTCCCTTACCGCGATATTGAGCCAGGTTTTTACAAAGCACTGTCAGAGGTATTCAGTGGTGTGTCGAAGATTAAAAACCCGAAAGACGCTGAAGAAGTGCGCAAAAGCGGTTTGTCACTGCTGATCGTGCCTGAAATCACCACCAGCTCGCTGTCCCCTAGCCTGCTTACCTGGCCTCCAACGCAATTCAATATAACCTTATCGGGCACCATTCAGGATGCCAACGGACAGCAGGTGCGCAAATTTATGGTGACTGGCGAAGGCAAAGCGGAATTTGACGAATTTAAGAGCAATTTCTCGCTTTCGGCTGTTCGCGCCTCGAATGACGCGCTTGCTAAGCTGATCAAGCTGCTTAGCGAGTAAAAGCTAGCATGCTGGGCCAAAGGCAGGCCGCAGTGAAACGCTTAGTTGCAAGTTTGTGCCAACCGTGGGGCTAGTTTGCGCGTTGTAAGGCAACATACCTCTAAGGAGAACCTGTATGAAAGCTAGTATTCGCACTGTAGCCAATGTGATTGGCGCTGCCGCAGTAGGCGCTGTTTTGTTGGCCGCTGGCGCTGCCCAGGCGCAAGATGTGCGATGGAGCGTAACGATTGGTGCCCCCCTACCGGTGGTGGTGCAAGCACCCCGCCCTGTGGTGGTGGTTCAGCAACCCCAGGTAATTTATCCACAACCGCAGGTTGTTTACCAGCAGCCGCAGATTGTTTACCAACAGCCGCAGATTGTTTACCAACAACCGCAGGTCGTGTACCAGCAACCGCAAGTGGTTTATACCCAGCCACAGGTGCTGTACCCGCAACCGCAGGTGGTCTACCAACAGCCGCAAGTGGTTTACCAGCGGCCTCCTATCGTGGTGCACCAGCCCCGCGGTATCTACCCGCCGCAGCAAGTTATCTACGCTCCCCCAGGCTGGAACCACGGGCGCGGCCATGGCCACCACTATGGGCATGACCGCAGTGACGACCGTGACGGCAACCGTAGTCATGGTCAGCCGCAAGTGGTGTTTCGCGTAAAAGGTTAAATACCAGGCTTGATCTAGCTTCTTGGGCGGCTTAGTTGATGTACTTTAGGCCTATCGCCCAAGGAAATACTCAATAGTTAGCTATTTATTTTATAGTGTCATGCAGACACTCACCCACAGCAAAAAACTACAGATTTCCCAAAACAGGCAGTCGCTGCACCAGCACAGGCTGCGTCTGCAGGGCCGAAACCTCTTGCAGCACCATGCGCAGCACCTGCGCGCGGGGCACGGTGGTGTCGGCTTGCCAGTCGCACAGCACATGGCGGGTGCCTAGTGCAGGACCGCTGGCAGGGGCGGCGATAGGATGGTCTGCACCCTCGTGGGTGTGGCCATGCACCATGTGCTGTGCGCTGGCCGCTTGCATCCAAAGCGCGGCCTCGGCTGGGTCAATGTCAATCCACGGGCCGCCCAGTTGCTTGCGGGCTTCGCTTTGCTGGCGCATTTGGCGGGCCAGCTGCTGGCGCTGGGGCAGGGCCTTGGCTAAAAAGTTGTTTTGCCACTCTGCGCTGCGCACCAGGCTGCGAAACTGCTGGTAGTCGGTGTCGGCCAGGCACAGTGCGTCGCCATGGCTTAGCAAGTAACGCAGGCCGCCAAAGGTCAATACCGTGGGGTCGGCCAGTAGCTGCATACCGCAGGCCTGCAGGGCGGCGGGGCCTAGCAAAAAGTCGCG
The DNA here is from genome assembly GCA_043721235.1 of Polaromonas sp. GTDB lineage: Bacteria > Pseudomonadota > Gammaproteobacteria > Burkholderiales > Burkholderiaceae_C > JAAFIP01. The sequence goes on from JAYSRE010000241.1 coordinate 3,474, forward strand.
GTTGCCGTGCATAAAGTACACGCTCTTGTGCTGTGCGCACTGCGCCAGGGTGCGGCGGCATTGGTTTTCAAACAGGTGGTCGGCTGGCGGGGCGGTGCCACTGGGCGCGGCATCACTGGGCTGCAACACATCGTCGCCCACCCACACTTCAAACAGATCCCCCAGAATAAAAATAGCGTCTGCGGGGGAGGTGGCCAAGTAGTGCTGCCAAGCGGCAAAGTTGGCGGGCTCTTGCACATGCAAGTGCAGGTCAGAAATAAAGTCTATGCTGCGCCACGCGGGCGGGGCTAGTAGCTCGGCACACACTGGCAGCATAGCTTGTGAGACTTTACAAAGCGGTCGCTTTGGTCATCACCATGTCGGCTACAGGCACGTCGTCGTGAAAGCCCTTGCGGGCGGTTTTAACCTTGCCCATGGTGTCGACCACTTCCGTGCCAGTTACTACCTTGCCAAACACCGCGTAGCCCCAGCCTTGGCGGCTGGGTGCGGTGTGGTTTAAAAAGTCGTTGTTGGCGGTGTTGATAAAAAACTGGGCGGTGGCCGAATGCGGCTCGGACGTGCGGGCCATGGCCACGGTGTACTTGTCGTTTTTAAGGCCGTTGTTGCCTTCGTTTTCGATGGCATCGTCCACGGGCTTTTGGGTCATTGCAGCGTCAAAACCGCCGCCTTGCACCATAAAGTTGTCAATTACGCGGTGAAAAACGGTACCGTCAAAATGGCCTTTGGCTACATAGGCCAAAAAGTTAGCTACAGATTTGGGGGCTTTGTCGGCGTACAGCTCTAGCACAAGGGTGCCGTGGCCAGCGATGGTGAGTTCTACTTGGGGGTTTGCCATGGTGTGGTTCTTTATTTAGTTAACAAGTTTATTTAACAAGGGTTGCAGAAACAATGCTGACTTGCGTTTTAGGCACGTCAGTGGGAAAGGGGCCACCGGGGCCGGTGGGCGTGGCTTTGATTTTTTCCACCACGTCCATGCCTTTAATAACCTTGCCAAACACGGTGTAGCCGTACAACTGGGCAGCGCCCAGCAGGTTGGCGCGCGGGGTGCTGGGGTAGGTTTGGCCTTGGTAGGTAAAGTTCAGCACGGGGTCGCCATCGGGGATAGGGGTGGGGTCTAAAAATGCATTGTCTACCGTGTTAATAAAAAACTGGCTGCTGGCCGACTGCGGGTCGTTGGTGCGGGCCATGGCCAACGTGCCAACGGTGTTCTTCAGGCCCTTGGCCAAGGCTTCGCGGCCTTCGTGGGGAATGTTGGGGCGGGTTTTCTTTTGCTCGTACTTGGCATCAAAGCCGCCGCCCTGCACCATAAAGGTACTGATGACACGGTGAAACACGGTGCCGTCGTAGTGTTTGTCTTTGACATACTGCAAAAAGTTTTCTACAGTTTTGGGCGCTTTGTCAGGGTATAGCTCCACAATAATGTCACCCATCGAGGTGCTAAGTTTGACCTTAGGCGCGGCTTCAGCGTAAGCGCTGGGCGCTGCTAAAGTAATAGCTGCCTGTGCAATTAAAATAAGGGCTGCACGACGAAATAGGCCTGCGGCGCGGGTTTGCTTAAGCATTAACTTACCATTCCTTCAAAAAATATTTTCCACTGGTTTTGGGTGGCCGCAGAGCGCAGCCAGTATTGCCGTTTGGTCGGCGCTGAAGTGGTGCCAGCCCGCACTTCAGAAAAAGTAACCACCATGGTAGCATTTCGGGCATTTTCGGGCGCATACAGCACCGAGTGGTCTTTGATTTGGGACGCTTTGCCTTTGGCCTGTGCTATGTCATTTTTAACCAGCGCGGTCCAGTCGGTTAAATTTTTACCATAGCTGTAAAAGTCGGGTGTGTAAAACGCCATGGTGCGTGCTAAATCTCCGCTGGCTTTGGTGCTACGCCACTCCTCCCACACGGTGTCAAAGGCTTGGGCATCAGGGTTGGGCGCACTGGGGTTGACCCACTGCAGGCTGGGCGCTATCACTACCGGCGTGCTGCGCACCTCTACCGTGGCCAAAATTTTCAGCAAATCAGGGTTGGCCAGTGCCACGCAGCCGTCGGTGGCCTTGGGTGCGCGGGCAAATTGGTTGCTGGGCACGCCGTGCAGCCAAATACCGCCCCCTGTTTTGCCGCGCCGCAGGTCATACGGGTTAGGGTAGTTAATGGGTAACGCGCCTGCGCCGTATAGGTCTTTCAGTGCGTGAGGGTCCAGCGTGTTGGTCACAAAATACACGCCCAGCGGTGTGCGCAGGTCGCCTTCGGTCGATTTGTCGATGCCCAGCTTGCCTACCGACATGTAGTAGTCGGCAATCAGTTTAGTGCCATTAGCGCTGTTTTCAAACAGGTACAGCCGTGCGCGGGACGGGTCGATAGCGATGGCATGCCGGTTAAGCGCTGATAAACGTACAAACTGCTGCGGCACCATGCCAGCAGGGGGGCGTTCGCGCAGGGCCTTGATGCGCAGGAGCGATTCTTCACGCAGCTCGCCCAGCACGCCGGGCGCTGCGCGCATGGTGGCTTCGGGCATGTCGCCCATCGACCCAATAGGCCGGGTTTGCGCACTGAGCAAGTCGCCATGCACCAGCTGGGCCAGCGCAAAGTGGGGATAGTCGGTCACCAGTTGGTCAGCCATTGCTAAAGCTTGGCGGGTTTGGGCCAGGCCGATGCGCTGGTAAATTTGAATTAGCCGGGCTTCTGCGTCGTAGATTTTGGCTGCATTAAGTGAATTAGCAGCTGCAGGCTTGTTTTTTAAGCCAGTTTTAGTGGCCAGAGCGGGCATGCACAACAGGGCGCACAGCCCTAAGATAGCGCAAGTAGAGCGCAAAAATATCAAACGCATACAACGTAACCCAACCACGCGCAAACTATAGCCTGCGCTTAACCGCCGCTGACTTCTTTCACAATCACCCAGCGTTCACCAGACTTAACCAAGCTGAGCGTTTTGGT
>JAYSRE010000242.1:0-18399 GCA_043721235.1 Polaromonas sp.
CGAAAGTTGTCCGGGCATATGCCGCCTCAACGCTGTCCATGATGTTGTGTGCAAGGGCATGCTCGCAAACCTCACGCGGGTACTTGGTTTGTTCGCCAGCCCATGTTCGGAATGTTGAACGAAATCCGTGTGCCGTATAGGTCACATTGAGGTTTTCACGCAGCACCACTTTGGTAAAGGCTTGATCGCTCAGTGCCTGATCACTGTTCAAGTTTGGAAAAACCAAGGTGCTTTCTGGTGCCAGTTTGTAGGACAGCTTCAACACTTCAATGGCGCGGTCTGAGAGTGGCACAGAGTGCGCCTTGTCCATCTTCATGCGGTTGTCCGGGATGATCCACATTTTGGTGTCAAAGTTGACCTCTGACTTGAAAGCACCGCGTGCTTCACCTGAGCGGGCAGCGGTCAAAACAGTGAACTCAAAGCACAGTTTCAAGGTGTCGGAAACTTTAGATTGACGCAACTTTTCCATTAAAGCACCAGCCTCGATATAGGGGCACGACGAGTGGTGGCTTTCTTTCTTCTTCGGACGGCCGGGCAACAGATTGGGAAGTTCATCCCACATTTTAAGATCGTAGCCGGGGTAGTAGTCGTGAGCCGATGCCCACCCCAGTACCACCCGGATGCGTTGCAGCAGGCGATTAGCCGTTTCTTGCTTGGTCAGCCAAATGGGCTCCAGAATCTTAGCTACTTCCTTTTTCCCGACACTGGCCACATTCGATGAGCCGACGATGGGGAATGCGTAGCTGGTCAGTGTGCTAATCCATTGCGCCTTGTGCTTTTCGTTCTTCCAGAGAGTGAGCTTGTCGTCGTGGCAGGCCGTGGCACATTGCTCGAAAGTCTTGCGGTTTTCCCTTTCGTCGGACTGAGCTTTTTGCTCTGCCTGACGTTGCTCAATAGGGTCGCGTTTGTCGTCTATCAGTTGGCGGTACTTTTTTGCCCGCTCTCTGGCCTCCGCAAGAGTCCAGTCGGCCAAAGGGCCAAGCCCCATGTCGCGTGTCTTTTTGTCGATGGTGTAACGAAGTATCCAAGACTTCGTGCCGAACCTGCTGACTTGCAAATACAAGCCTCCGCCGTCATGATAAAAACCGGGCTTGGATGCGTTCCTGACGGCTATTGCTGAAAGCCGGTCGCGTGCTCTACTCATAATGCTCTGACCATAATCGTATCTCCCTAGCCTAACCATATTACTAACCATAATTGGAAAGTTGATGGCACTATATCAGGCGAGAAGATGTTGGACGAGTTAAATCAGCGAAAACGTAACACTGGCGTGGCTTACAAGCTGGTTTGGAGTCGGCTTGCGTCATACTTAGACACCCTGAGATTTGGCCCAAAACGGTCGTCCACTCCGCCAACATTAAAAAAAGCCGTTACAAAGTAATTTGTAGCGGCTTTTTTGTTGCTGGCAATGTGCTGAACTAAATCTAGCAACACCGTTGCCTGCAGAACTCAGTGGCAAGCACAGCGCGCACTTGGGTGCTTGCCATGCTTGTCTGAGGCTGGTGCCCGCCTAGCGGGCAGTCAGCGGTATATCCATCAAACGCACTTCTTCGGCCTTGCTGCGCATGACTTGGTAGTTGCCTGGGTCTGCGCCGTCAGCTTGCGATTTAAGCAAGCCGGTGGTGACGGGTGGGCAACTGCCTGTGCGCATGTAGGTCAAGGCACCGCTTAGCATCAGCTCGGCAGGGTCGCCGCGTTGTTTGCTCAGGTCGTCAGCCACTTTGCAGGTGAGCGCTAAACCATCCGCATAGTCGCCAAAACCATTGGCGTTCACGCCTTTAAATTGCATCGCTGCATAAGATGTGCCGCAGTTGTCTTTGTATTGAAAGCCGTAGGGCTTGCCGCAGGTGGTGCTGCCAATCGTTACAACCTGCATAAAAGGCGTTAGTGAATTGATAATGGCTTCGCTGGCCGAACAGGTGCTGCGTGAAGTAAGCACAAATACACGCTTAAGGCCCAGCTGCGGCAAGGGTTGACCCCTTGGGACGGAAATGCCCAAACTGGTTTGCGCAAATGTGTAGGCTGTGTTGCAATCGCTAAACGGATTTTTGTCGTTGCAAATTTTCTTCTCAAAGACCTTGCCTGCCAGCGTGGCGGCATCACTGACCATCCAGGCCAATTGGCTAGAGATGGCCAAGTAACCGCCGCCGTTGTAGCGCAGGTCCAGCACCAGTTCATTCACGTTAGCGGTTTTAAGCTGCGTGACAGCTGTAATCAATTCGGATTCTGCGCTGTCGATGGAGAACGAATTCAGCACCAAATAGCCCACTGTGCGGGTGCCTACGGCAACGCTGCTGGCCAGTACTTGGCTTTGCGGCACAGCAGGTACTTTGACGGTTTGCGATGAAGTGACCGTGACGGTGCGCACTACAGTGGAGGTAGCAGCTTGCAGGCCAAACACGGTGGTTTTGGAGGCCACAATGGGATTAATACCGGCATCCAGCCGGCTTCTATCAGCAGCGGTGTTGGCGTTAATGTCGGTACCGTCGATCGATGTGACGGTGTCGCCGCGCAATACACCTGCCAGCTCGGCAGGCGAGCCAGGTTGCACATACAAAACACGCAGTAGCCGGGGTGGTGCGGTGTTGATAAAGGCAAACCGGATGCCATAGCCCGAGCTGATGCCGGCCTGTGCGTCGTTTAAGTCTGCGGTGGGAATGGTGAAACTGAACTCGTCCACCAGCTTGCCCGAGGCCGTTTTTTGCTTTGTTTTCAAGGCCTCAAAATAGGCATCGAGCGTGTCGTAGGTGCTGTTGTTGTAGGCGGAGGGCACAAAGGTGGCTGCGTTAACGGCGGGAATGTCTTTGTACCAAAGGTAGGTGTCGGTCATGAACTTGCTGACCCAGGCCTTCTCGGTATCTATGCTGCCTTGTGCGTCTGCTGCTATGGTGGGGCTGGTGGCGGTGGCCGCAACGCCAGGGCGCGGCGCTACGCAGCGCTGGGCCAGGGACACTACGGGGGTTGGCACTACAGGGGGGGGGGGCGTGGGGGTGGAGGGGGGTGTGGTGGAGCCGCCAGGTGCAGTGGGGCTGAGTGTCCCTGCGTTGGTTCCTGTAGCTTGCGAAGGGGTACCCGAGTCGCCTCCACCGCCGCCGCAGGCTGCCAGCGCGGCCAGTGTAGTTACACACAATGCTTTATAGATAGCAGAGCGAAATGAGTTTGTTTTGAGAGTGGTGTGTTGATGCATGCACGGCATTGTACATAGCTGCTATGTCATTTGTAAGGCATATGTAATTATTTGTTATTTTTGCCGCGCAAATTTACTAAATTACTGCTCAAAGCCGTACCCAGCACAATCACCAGCCCGCACACCACCATGCTGACGGTGATGGTTTCACTGAGAAAAATACCGCCGTAGGCCACGCCAAACACAGGGATTAAAAATGTCACGCCCAGCGCACGCGCTGGCCCGGCGGTGGCGATGATGCGAAAGTACAAAATATAAGCCAGCGCAGTGCAAAAAATAGCCAGCACCAGCACCGCCAGCCATGCCTGCGCAGAGGGCGTGTGCGCAGGCAAGTTGGCCGCAGCGGGCAGCAGCAAAAATACCACTGCGCCCAGCTGGCTGCCCGTGGCGCTGGCCAAGGGCGGCACTCCGGCCATGTACTTTTTGGTAAAGCTGGCGGCAAAGCCATAGCACAGCGTGGCCGCTAGGCAGGCCAGCACAGCCAGGCCGGGGGATGCTGCACCGGCCTTGAATGTGGCTTTGTCCCAAGCCAGCGCGGCCACGCCGGCAAAACCCATCACCAAGCCCAGCATGCGCACACCGCTAGGCCTGTCGCGCAACCACAGCCAGGCCACCAGCGCGCCCCACAGCGGGGTGGTGGCGTTCAAAATAGAGGCTAAGCCGGTGTTGATGTGCAGCACACTAAAGCCAAACAGCACAAAGGGCACGCCACTGTTGAGCGCGCCAATGGCCAAAATACGCCGCCATTTGCCCCGCAGCGCAGGCCATTGCCCACGCCATACCAGCAGAGGCAGCAAAATCAAAGAGGCCAGCAGTACGCGCAAAAATGCAGTGACAAACGGGCCAAAGTCGGAGGCCCCGGCTTTCATCAAAAGAAAGGAGCCGCCCCATAGGGCGGCCAGCAGGGTAAATTCAAACGCTGTGCGTGGGTTCATAAATTTGTATTGGGTATTTTAAAGGGGGCGATAGCTGGCGTTTTGGTGTTTTGACGTTTTGGCGTTCTTTTGGGGTTTGAAGACTGTTTGATTGGCTTTTGTACGTTAGCGCCGCTTGGGTGTGGCCTTGCTGCAAAATCTTGCGAAATCACGCGCAGGTAACGTAAGTATTTGCCCGTTGGGTAGTACGACGCGCCTTTCTCCAGATTTTCATCAAGGCCACACCCAATCAGCGCTTTGCCGAGTTGGTGGGCGTGCGTTTAAACCCATTCCCCAAAGATTACAAAACGCCTTCCAGCCGCAGCAGGCCTTCCTTGCGCTGTAGCCCCCCCGCGTACCCGGTTAAGGCCCCGCTGGCGCCCAGCACCCGGTGGCAGGGCACGATGATGCTGATGGGGTTGCGGCCCACGGCTGCGCCTACAGCGCGCACCGCCGCTGGGTTGCCCATACGCTGGGCTACGGCCCCGTAGCTGCTGTGCTGGCCATACCCAATAGGCAGCAGCGCGCGCCACACCGACTGCTGAAACGCAGTGCCTGCGCTAAGGTCTAGCGGCACAGTAAAGCGGCGGCGCTGCTGGGCAAAAAACTCAGCCAGTTCGCTGGCTGCCTGCAGGGTGTGCGCGCTGTGCCCCGTGGGCCAGTGCGCCATGTCGGGCAGGTGCTTTTGGCCTTCAAACCATACACCGCATAAGCCCTCAGGCGTAGCGGCCAGTACCAGCTGGCCCCAGGGCGAGGGCATGCTGTGCAGCAAAGGGAAAAGGGTATTTTTCATATAAAAGTGCTTATCGCTCAAGGAAATGCTGCATCTGCAGCTATTGAATTAGTAGTGTCTGCCAGGCCCGCAGCACCGCGTAGCTGCGCCAAGGCCGCCATGCCTGCGAGGCTGCCTCGGCTGCGCGGGCAGGGTGCTTGTCCCCGCGCAGGCCCAGCGCGTTGTGCAGCGCCACGTCACCCGCGGGGAAGGCATCGGGCCAGCGCAGTGCGCGCATGGCGATGTACTGGGCCGTCCAGTCGCCTATGCCGGGCAGGGTTTTTAACTGCGCTACGGTGGCCAGTGCGTTGGCGGAGGTGTTCAGGTTCAGCGCGCCGCTGTCCACGGCTTGCGCCAGCGCAATGAGGGCCGCTTGGCGCTGTTTCACAATGCCCAGCCCGCCCAGGGCAGCGGGCGCCGCATGGGCCAAGGCGGCGGCGGTGGGGAACAGGTGGGTGAGTTCTGGGTAGGGCGTTTCAATCGGATTGCCAAAAGTTTGCACGATGCGCTGCGTCAATGTGCGGCCCGCTGCCACGGTAACCTGCTGGCCCACGATGGCGCGCACCGCCACTTCAAACCCGTCTGCACAGCCCGGCACGCGGATGCCTTCAGACCCGACAAAGTGAGCGCCCAGCACCGCATTGATGGCGTTGGGGTCAGCATCCAGGTCTAGCGCGGCGCGCATGCGGGCTATCACCGTAGGCAGCGCGTAGCACAGGCTGTCGCTGACCTGCAGCGCTACCGTGTGCTGGGCCGCATGAAAGCTGTAGCGCAGCCAGCCGGTATGCAGTGTGCCTGCATTTTGTAGGCTAAATGTGCGTGCCGCCCAAGGAAATGCTGCATTAGTAGCTACTGTTTCTATAGTGTCTATCTGCCGCTTGAGGGCAAACGCCAGCATGTGGCCTACGTCATACGGCGGCCGGTAGGCCAGGTGCACAGTGATGCTGCCGGTATCAGCGCGCTGGGCTAAGCTGGCTTTCCTGCTGCGGCTCTGGCTGGGGCTTTGGCTGTTTTTGCGCAGCTGCGTTGGGTTAAACCGGTAGTGCTGCACAAAAGCCGCGTTAAAGCGGCGCAGGCTGGCAAAACCGCTGGCCCAGGCAATGTCGGCCATGGGCAGGCGCGTGTCGGTGAGCAGCTGCTTGGCGCACAGCAGGCGGCGCGTTTGCAGGTACTGCAGCGGCGACACGCCCAGGTGCGCCTCAAAAATACGCCGCAAATGCCGGTCGCTGACCCCTAAGCGCGCGGCCACCTGGGCCACGCTGGGCACGTTTGGCTGGCCCGCGCTGGGGCTGGTGTCGTCCCACAGGCGCGCCGCCTGCAACGCTAGCGTGTGCGATGCGTCTTGGGTGGACCATACCAACGAGTGCGGTGCCAACTCGGGCCGACAGCGCATGCAGGGCCGAAACCCCGCAGCCTCAGCCTGGGCTGCGTGCGCTACAAAGCGGCAGTTTTCCCGCTTGGGCGCTTTCACACGGCACACCGGGCGGCAGTAAATGCGGGTGGTGGTCACGCAGGTGAAAAAGCAACCATCAAAGCGTGCATCGCGGCTCAAGGCGGCTTGGTAATACTGGTCGTCAGAATACTGCGTCATAACCCCCATGGTACGCCAAGCGGGGCTTTAAACTAGCCGTTTTCGGACATATCATTGGGCTAGCCCGGTTTAACCCAGGCCACCCAAAAACCTGGAGCCGTCAGCCTGGCCGCCTACAATCAGCCAGCTTTCTTTTTCCAGATCCGTACACGCTGTTGACTTATGCAAATCCAAGCCTCCGCCTTCAAAGCTTACGATATTCGCGGCATCGTGCCCGCTGCCCTGAACGAGGCTTTTGCCACAGCCTTGGGCAAAGCCTATGGCACCGTGGCCCTGCGCGAAGGGCAAAAATCGGTGGCTGTGGGGCGGGATGGGCGCTTAAGCGGCCCGGCCCTTAGCGCAGCGCTGGTTCGCGGCTTAGTGGCAGCGGGTGTCGACGTGATCGATGTGGGCATGGTGACCACGCCGATGCTGTATTTTGCGGCTAACACGCTGTGCGAAAGCGGCATTCAGGTCACCGGCAGCCACAACCCGAAGGACTACAACGGCTTCAAAATGGTGCTGGCGGGCCGCGCGTTGTATGGCGACGAAATCCAAGCTTTGCGCAAAATCATCCAAGACGAATCTTGGGTACTGCAAGCCGGCGGCAGGGTACGCAACCTCAACATCCAAGCGCCCTACCAAGCCCGCATCGTGAGCGACATCCAACTTAAAAGGCCCATGAAGGTGGTGGTTGACTCTGGTAACGGCATTGCGGGGGCCACAGCCCCAGCCATCTTTCGCGCTATTGGCTGCGAGGTGGTGGAGCTGTTCAGCGAGGTGGACGGCAACTTCCCTAACCACCATCCTGACCCCAGCAAACCAGAGAATTTGCAAGATGTGATCCGCGCGCTGCAAACTACCGATGCCGAAATAGGCTTTGCCTTTGACGGCGACGGCGACCGCCTGGGCGTGGTGACCAAAGACGGACAGGTGATTTTTGCCGACCGCCAGATCATGCTGTTTGCGCAAGACGTGCTGCAGCGCGTGCCCGGCGGCACGATTATTTTTGACGTGAAATGCACCCAGCGCTTGGCCCCGTTTATCGAAGCAGCAGGCGGTATAGCCATGATGTACAAAACCGGCCATTCGCTGATCAAAGCCAAGATGAAAGAAGTTAACTCCCCCTTTAGCGGTGAGATGAGCGGGCATTTGTTTTTCAAAGAGCGCTGGTTTGGCTTTGACGATGGCACCTACGCAGGCTGCCGCTTGGCCGAAATACTAAGCCGCCACGGCGACCCGTCGGCGGTGCTCAGCGCACTGCCCACCAGCTACAGCACCCCCGAGCTGAACGTGCCCTGCGCCGAGGGCGAGCCGCACCGGGTGGTGGCCCAGCTGCAGGCCGTGGCCCACTTTGCTGCACCGGCCGTGGTCTGTAGCATCGACGGACTGCGGGTAGACTGGCCAGACGGCTTTGGCCTGGTGCGTGCGTCCAACACCACGCCCGTACTGGTGCTGCGCTTTGAAGGCCATACCGAGGCGGCGCTGGCGCGTATTGAGGGCACCATGATGGCGCTGCTTACGTCGGTGAAACCCGATGCGCTGGTTCAGGCGGCGGCGCATTGAACATTCTGATCGTCAAGCTGTCCTCGCTGGGCGATGTGGTGCACACCCTGCCTGCTGTGCAAGACATTCGCCGCGCTCTGCCGCAGGCGCAGATTGACTGGGTGGTAGAGCCCGCTTTTGCACCACTGGTACGGCGGGTGCAAGGCGTGCGCCGCGTGGTACCTTGCGCTATCCGCGCGTGGCGCAAAAGCTGGTGGCGTGCAGGTACACGGGCAGCGTGGCAGGCTTTTCAAACTGACCTTGGCCAAGTGCAATACGACGCCGTGATCGACTGCCAAGGCCTGACCAAGTCAGCGCTGATTGCACGCTGCGCCAAGCTCTCTAGCGGCGGCCAGCGCTACGCCATGGCCAACCGCAGCGCAGGCTCGGGCTACGAGGCCCCCACCCGCTGGCTGGCCGATGTGGCGGTGGCGGTGCCGCTGCAGGTGCATGCCGTACAGCGCGCGCGGCTGCTGTGTGCACAGGCGCTGGGCTATACCTTGGCTGCCGGCGATTCGGAGCAATATGGGCTTATCGCCCAAGGAAATGCTCAAGAGTTTGCTACTAAAAATATAGTGTTTGGAAGTGGGCCAGACCCACACCCTGGTGCCGCAGAGCCCGTCGCTTACAACGCGGCCAGCCCAGCTATTGTTTTCATCCACGGCACATCGCGCGCAGACAAATGCTGGAGCGAGCCCCACTGGGTGCAATTGGGCCAGCGCTTGCAGGCGCAGGGCTACCGCATAGCACTGGTGCATGGCAATACCGAAGAAGAGGCCCGCAGCCACCGCTTGGCCAGCGCCCTGGACAGCTCCAGCTACAGTGCAGCCACCAGCGTGTGGCCGCGCATGCCGCTAGACGCATTGACTGACAGACTGGCCCAGTGTGCAGGCGTGATTGGCGTAGACAGCGGCCTAAGCCATGTGGCGGTGGCACTTAATGTGCCGCATGTGCAGCTGTATAACTTTGACACCGCCTGGCGCACCGGGCCAGTGGCATTGGCCCGCCAGCGCAGTGTGTTTGCGCAGCCCCAGCCCAGTGTAGAGGCTGCGTGGCAGGCTTGGTGCGTAGTGCAGGAGGGCGTGCAGGATGCAGTGCATAGCAGCACACACGCCCCCGTGCTACGCCCAGCGGCCTAAGTCTGTGCACAGCCTTGTTCGCGCCCTGTACAGCGCCACAATGTGGCTGGCCCAGCCCTTGCTGCGTGCTAAGCTGCAGCGCCGCGCTGAGGCCGAACCTTTATACGGCATGCACATGGCACAGCGGTTTGGTTATTACGAGGACGAAGCAGACAAAGCAGCGCAATTTTCAGCTGCGCAAGGCTGGGTCTGGGTGCACGCCGTCTCGCTGGGCGAAACCCGCGCTGCGGCTGTATTGGTAGCACAGCTGCGTTTGCAGCTGCCCGGCATGCGCCTGCTGCTCACCCACAGCACGGCCACCGGGCGGGCCGAAGGAGCCCAGCTGCTGCAAGCGGGGGATGCGCAAGTTTGGCTCCCTTGGGACACCCAAGGCGCTACACAGCGCTTTATGGCGCACTTTGCGCCGCGCATCGGCATCCTCATGGAGACCGAAGTGTGGCCTAACCTGTGCCATGCCGCCCAGCGTGCAGGCGTGCCCATGGTGCTGGCCAACGCACGGCTGAGTACCCGCTCGCTGCGCAGCGCGCAGCGCCTGGCCTGGCTAGCCCGGCCTGCCTACGCCAGCTTTGCCCAGGTACTGGCGCAAACCGAGGGCGACGCGCAGCGCCTGACCGCAGCCGGTGCGCAGCACATCAGCGTGCACGGCAACCTGAAGTTTGACGCTGCGCCCAACCCCGCACAGCTGCAGCGTGGTCGCGCGTGGCGGGCCACCCGCCCCGTGATCCTGCTGGCCAGCAGCCGCGAAGGTGAAGAAGTCTTGTTTTTACAGCAAATAATGGCTATCGCCCAAGGAAATGCTGAACAAGAAGCTATACATTCAGGAGCATGCACCGGCTACTTGGGCACGCCGCCCACCGCTGCAGCACTGGCAAACCAGTCTGTGCAATGGCTTATCGTTCCGCGCCATCCCCAGCGTTTTGACGAGGTCGCGGCCCTCATCACACAAGCCGGTTTCAGTGTGTCGCGCCGCTCAGGCTGGGCCAGCGGCCCGCCCGCCCAGGCCAGCGGCCCTTTGCCCAGCAACCCACCAGAGTGCATTTGGCTAGGCGACTCCCTGGGCGAAATGTCCCTGTACTACGCCCTGTCTGACTGCGCCTTGCTAGGCGGCAGCTTTGCCCCTTTCGGCGGCCAAAACCTAATTGAAGCCATAGCCGCAGACTGCCCCATAGTCATCGGCCCGCACAGCTTTAATTTTGCCGAAGCCGCCCGCACCGCCATTGCCGAAGGTGCCGCCCAGCGCGCAGCCAGCATGCATCACGCTGTGCAGTGCGCATTGCAGCTAAGTGCAGACGCGCCCCAGCGCCAAGCCATGCAGCAAGCCGGTGCCCAATGGCTAGCCCAATCACGCGGCGCAGCGCAGCGCATGGCCCGCGCGGTGGTGGACTGCTGCACAGCTTAACGCGAAAGTGTCGTTCCAACCTGCACCATAAACCCCCGCATATGGCCATTGGCTGCCAGTACGGGCTGCACTGTGTCACGCATGGCCCACGTTAGCATTGGGCGGTGCAGTGGCAAGTGGTAAATGTTGTCAAAGTGGCGCTGCAGCGCAGCTTGCACCTGGCCTGCGCGCAGGGCGGGGTCTACCTCTTGGGCGCTGGCGGTAACCAGTGCGTCCAGCTGCGCATCGGCAAAACGGCCATAGTTGTCTACACCTCGGCCTGTGCTGGGCTGCCAAGAATGCATCAGCGGGTCCATCATGGGCTGCGGGTCAGTTTCTGCGCCACCCCAAGCTAGCAGGTACATGCTGGTGTCAAACTTTTCTAGCTTGTCAAAAAACGGTGCCAGCGGCATGCTGTTAACCCGCAGTTTGATATTGATGCGTGCCAGCATCCCCGCTATGGCCACACAGGTAGGTTCAAATTTACTGGGGCAGTCCATAACTACCTCAAAACCTTGGCCGTAGCCCGCTTGCATCAGCAGTTCGCGAGCCTGGGCTAGGCTAAAAACCCAGCGCTGGGTATCAAGCTGGGGCACCGCATAGCATGCTTGTGGGGCCGGTGCCATACAACCCGTAGGTAAACTTCTGCCGCGCAACACCACCTTTTGCAGCCCGTTCGTGTTGATAGCCTGCGCTATGGCCTGGCGCACACGCACATCTTTCAGCGGGTTGGCGGTTTTCAGATTGCCATGCAGCAGCCCATCGCGTTGCTGGTCAAAACCCAAAAAGACCACCCTGTTTTCTACGCTGCTTTGTAGCTTGAAACCAGGCGCGGTGTTCAAGCGCACCAAGTCTTGCGGGCTAGGGTCTAGTACCAAGTCCACTGCGCCGGTTAGCAGCGCTGCCGTGCGGGCCGCCGGGCTTGCGATGGGCATAAAAATCAAATCTGTGACATTGCCCGTCACGCGCCCGGCTACGTGGCCCCAGTGCTGGCCGTGGCTGCGCAGCACAGTTTTAACATCCACCTCGCGCGACACCACCGCAAACGCACCTGTACCGTTGGCGTGTTTAGCCGCGTAATTTTCTTGCTTATTTTTAAACGCTGTCAACGCCAGCGCATTGTGGGCCACGCACCAAGCGCGGCTCATGATAAAAATAGTGTCGATATGGTCTAAAAATACAGGGTTAGGCACTGCCAGCTTAAATTCCACAGTCAGGTTGTCTAGCGCAGTCACCGCACCCAGTGCCAGCGCATACTGCGCCACCCCCGAGCCCGGCTGCTGCGCCCGCTGTACAGAAAACACCACGTCATCTGCAGTTAACACACTGGCATCATGAAACAGCACCCCTTTGCGCAAACTAAAGCGCCAAACCAGGGGCGACAGTTGCTGCCAGCGCTCGGCCAGGCCAGCCACAATGGCCAGTTTTTCGTCTCTTGCCGTCAGCTTTTCGTACACATTGCCATTCAGGCTATTGGTAGTCACGTCATTTTGCGCATGTGGGTCCAGCGTTTGAATATCGTTTTGTGCCGACCAGCGCAGGGTTTGCGCCAGGCATTGCTGGCCCCACAGCAGTGTGGCGCAAGCCAAGCAAGTGCCCACAGTGTTAAAAATTGTTTGTAGACTCATACTCAACCCCCTTGGTTAATGATTTTAAAGTTGATTGGTACTATTTGAATAGTGCGGTGTACTCTCCGATGTGCACTAGTTTTGGCCCCGTGATCATGTCGACGCATATTTGGCAATAATGACGGCCCGTTGTATTGATTCGTTAAATAAATCACGCTGATAATGCGCACCACTGCAGCGTACTACTGCCTACGTGTCGCACTGTAAGATACGTTAATGTATCAACTCTTAGTACTACTTTTTTTATGCTGCGCAGCCACTGTGCAAGCTCAGCCAACCGCTGTAGTTTTGCCCGAAGTTACCGTCACTGGCAGGACAGTGCCTGCGCCTGCGGAGCAGTCGCCAGCGGCAGTGGGGCGCATTATCAGCCTACAGCTTGACGAGCAAGCTGTACCACCGCGTGCGCTAGACCAGCTGCTGGTGGACGAGGGCGTAGCGGCTTGGGATGCGGCAAACTCGTTGGGTATAGCCAATGGCCTGAGCGTGCGCGGTTTTGTGGTGGCTAACCAAGGCGTTAGCACGCTGCAAGTGGGCCGCAACTTTTTAAATGGGCACGCCGACCTGGTGTGGCGTTTTGCGCGCGACCCCGCCACCGTGCAGCGGGTAAACCTGGTAAGCGGCAGCGATGCCACGCTGCTGGGCGCAGGCAGCCCAGCGGCTTCTGTTTTGTACACCAGCAAATCGCCCGAGGGGGTAGAGAGCCGCAAGATAGGTTTAACGCTGGGCACCAGCGGCCTCAAGCGCTTGGTGGGGGATGCCGAGCTGCATTGGGGGCCGTTTCAAACCCGTGCTGTGCTGGCCCTGCAACGCGACGACAAAAGCACCGAAGGCGTGCAGGACGAGCGCAATGTACTGCTGGTGTCTAACAGGCTGGCCGTAGGCACGGGCGCGCTTAAGCTGGACGTGGAATACCACCAAAATACTACGCCGTTTCCCTTTGGCACCGCCTATGTTGGCGGCAAGTTTGTGTACGACCAGCCCTATGTAGACCCGCGCGCATCGGCCAACCGCCAATACCGTCGCCAAGCGCTTTACTTTGACCACCCGCTGGGCGAAGTGGCGCAGGCCAGCGTGTACTGGCAGCGCGGCCGCAGCACCCGCAACGAACTGCTGCTGGGCTTTTTTGACCCGCTCACCACGTCGCCAGCTGCTACCAAACTGCGCGGCTATTACCGCACGGTGGACGAGAAAAACAGCCAGTCTGACCTTGGCATCAAGTTCAGTGGCAAGCTCAGCACCGGCCCCGTTGCCCACCAGTGGGCCGCAACGTGGCAGCATCTTAGCCTGCAGCGCGACTTTGCCGGGCCGCAAAACATTGGCGGCTTCACGCTGGACGTAGCCAACCCGGTTTACCCGGCCAACCTGCAAAGCCTACCCTTGTCTGCACGCTTCGCCCTTGAAAACTACCGCGAGCGCGGCATGGCCTTGGCCGACACCGCCCGCTGGGGCGACTGGGAGGCCCGCGTGGGCGTGCGCCGCAGCAGCTATCAGATGGCCAGCAGCACTAGCTTGGCCTTGGCACCGACCCCTGTGGCTGACGCAAGCCACACCAGTACATCGGTAGGCCTGGGCTACAGGCTCAGCCCGGCCCAGCGCCTGTGGGCCAGCCGCAGCGCCTCGTTTTTGCCTAACCGCGGCAAACTCTCAGGCGGCGCTTTTTTACCGCCCAGCATCAGCCGCCAATACGAGCTGGGTTGGCGCTACCAAAAAGACCAACACAGCGTTTCGCTGGCCTTGTTTGACTTGGCGCAATCCAACCTCCCCGCCAAAGACCCGAAAGACCCCGACGCACTGGTGCTGATCGGCAGCAACCGCTCTAAAGGCTTTGAAGCCAAAACTGAGTTTGAATGGCTGGGCGTGCAATGGAAAGGCGCGCTCACCCGCCTGCAGGCCCGCGTGCAAGACAAGTTAAGCGCCACCCAGGGCAGCTTTTTGGTAGGCAGCCCCGATGGCTATGGCAGCCTCAAGGCCACTGTGCCCGCAGGCGTTGGCTACACCACTTGGGCGCGCATACAAGGTGCCAGCAGCCGCCCCGGTGATGACAAAGCCAGCTTCAGATCGCCCGGCTACGCCGTGCTCAGCTTAGGGATTGCATCAGCGCCTGTAGATAGCGTCTCTGGCAGCGCCTCTGGTGGCGCAGCATCCGCTAGCACAACCTGGGGTGCCAGCGTAAACAACGTAGCCGACAAACGCTACGTCAGGTCGCTGACCGGCGCCGACAACGTGTGGCAGGGCCCAAGGCGCAGTTTGCAGGTTTGGGTAGATACAGCTTTTTAAGAACTTTAAGCCCCGCTACGCCGCAATCTGCAAAAACCCAAGCCCTTTGTACTGTGCAAATCCCGTATTAAAAGACACCATACGGCACCCAGCGGTTATCGCAAAGCTGGCCAGGTAGGCATCTGTCCAATCACGCTGTTTGAAGCTTGTCTGCAGCGTGAAAGTACGCAATTGCGCCTCAATACTGGCAGGCTCAGCCATAAACTTTACGCGCCCACCCGCCAAGTGCGCGCTGTAAATCGTCCAGGCCTCTGCCGCGTTGTGTACAGCAGCTCCCATCACAGCGGGCTGCGTTACCAGGCGAAAAAAACCTTGCATTGTGGTGCGGCAAAAAATCATCAGCGCCTCAGAATTAAGCCAATAGTTTTTAGCGGCAAGATGGTGCGTATGCCCTGGATGTGCTAGCGCCAGCCAAACATTCACATCTAATAAATCGCGCGCCATTACGGGATAAACCCAATACGCTTAAGCTTGGCAATATCGTCATTTAGCAACTGGTCCGCATGCTGGTCGTTACTGACCAAACCGCTTTGCACTAATGGCAAAGCTGACTGCAGGCGCGCTAAAACAGGCAAGGTACCCGTCAAACTCGCGTCAAGCAGCTCAGAAACATCAGGCAAGCGCATGGCACGTTCTATCAAACCATTTAACAGCGTTTTTAAGCTTTGGCCCGAGGTAACTGCGCGCATTTTAAGCTCGCGCAGTATGGGTTCTGGAATGTCTAATGTAGTGCGCATAAACGCATATTAACATAAAGATGCGTACTTAGTTTGCAGAATATGTCGCGTACCTGCAAGCTACCCTAGCACACCGCATGGGTTTTTGGTGCGTCTAATTTACCTTTTATGGTGGACGTAGTGGAGCCTGTAAAAGGCCTATTGCCCAAGGAAATGCTGCACAATAAGCTACATAAAATATAGCAAACACGGTGCACACTGCACGCACGGTTGCCCCGCAATAAACCCAAGCTAGAATATAAAAATATTGCTACCCACAAGCACCTACCAACCCCATGCCGCAACCCAACACTGAAAGCTTGCAAAACGCCGTGCAAGCGCTGGCAACAGGTTTTGCAGAGCACGCCGCTTACCCCGATCTACTGACAGTGCGCGATGGTGTGATCCAGCGCTTTGAGATCGCCATGGACTTGTCGTGGAAACTGTTATCTCGTGTGCTGCGTGACGTGTACGGCGTGCAAAGCACAGACATTCTGACCAAAAAAGATATATTCAGACAGGCAGCCAAGTACCAATTGCTGGATGACCTGGAGGCTTGGTTTGGCCACTATGCCGCACGCAATGACACCTCGTATATGTATGACAGCTTGGTGGCTGAACACACCTTTGCACGGGCCAAGTTGTTTTTGAGCGATGCGCAAACACTCCTGCGAAAGCTCATGGATGCTGTTTAAGTGCAGCCTTTTCCACACCTTAAACGCCACCCTATGCCACTTGATGTAAGCCCCCAGCACTTAAGCACAGTGCGCAGCATACTGGCGCTTGGGCTACCCCAGCACAGTGCCTGGGCTTTTGGCTCTCGCACCAAAGGCACTGCACAGCGGTTTTCCGATCTCGACATTTGTGTTGAAGGCGATCAAGCCATGGGTTACGAGCTAAAAGCCAATCTGCGCCTGGCCTTTAGCGAGTCTAATTTCCCCTTCGTGGTGGACATCGTGGATTTAAAGCAGTGCAGCAAATCGTTTGCCCAAGCCATTGAGACTGAGCGGCTGCCCCTGCTTTGTACAGTTGAGCTGAGTCCAACGGCTGGTTCAGCATGGGCCTATGGCCCATGACCGCGCTGTGCATCTGCGCCATGACCAAAGGCGAGCTACTTTTCGGGTTGGCAAAGCTGCCAGATGCCAAACGACTACACCCGTTGGTGCGAGAGTTTCCGCTGCGTGTGGATGTGCAGCCGTGGGACACCAGCGCGGCTGAACAATATACACAGACCAGGGTGGGTATGAAAAAACAAGGCAATACTTTAGCCCCACTAGACTTGCCCATAGCCACGCACGCACTGAGCGCCAGCGCCACCTTGGTAACCAACAACTAAGCTTTTGCACGAGTGCCCAGCTTGCAGATTAAAGATTGGACCTCTGACCAGGTACAGAAAGGTAAATTTAAGCCTTTTGGTCCTATTGCCCCCAAAAATGCTGCGTATGTAGCTATTTATTAAATAGCAAAAAGCTTGATCATTAAAGCTATGCTTTTGCACTGCGGTCTGCGTGACAAACTGCGCATTTTGGCAAACCTCTATTTGCACCGCTTAGAAAATGCAGTCTGAAACCCCGCGATTAATTTTTCTGGATCCCACGCGCCTGACATGCCGCCGCCGTAATTGGCGCCTAGCACGTCAATCACTTTGGATTGTTTATTAGAAAAACTAAATAGGCGGTAAATGTTCTGCACACTTGCCGCCACTAATAATCAGTTAAACACCAAAGTACTAATTATGCGACTTCCGTTTCGATTACTAAACGCCAAACTAAACTCACTGTAATCTTTATAGCTTAATTTAGCTGGCTTGGCAGAAATTGTAAAATTTCCTCCAAGCGCTGTACTGCTAGGATAAGCAGCTGTAAAAAACTTAAGTGCAGGCCAGTAATTATTGGCTAAGTTTGTGCCACTAGGGCCTTCAAAATATTCACCGGTGTTAGTTAATCTCCAAACGTCTGCGTCGGGTACTGCCGGAGCCACCCAGGTCAGCGTGAACGGTGTGGCAGTATTCAGCTGCAATGCGTTTGCAGTGTCTGAAGGGTTGTTGCTTCCAGCGGTCACCCGTGGAAATTTATCTGAAGATGTGTTTGTGGTCACCATATCTACGAACGAATAAGGCAATTTAGCTAATTTTGCTTTGTAAGTAGCAATGGGTGTTTTTCCAGCTTGTCCATTGATTGTTTTCCAACCATCATCGTTGTAAATGGCAAAGGTATAGTCGCCTGTTTGAAAACCATAAGCATTGAACCCGTTGTCAGAGATCTGTTGATCGACAATATCAGTAAAACCAGTGCGAAAATTCCACCCAAAACTATTGCCGGATCCGCCACCTACTACACAGTCCGATTCAGCAGCATTTAATACATTGCCTGTAAGTGAATTTCTGCAAAAACGAAAGCTATCGTCGTTGCTTGAATTGGTGTAGTTACCTCTTTTTCCGGCCAAAAGTGGGTCGTCACGTAGCAGACGCGGCGAGATCAGTTTTAAACTAAAAGGTGTAAATACCCCAGATACTGTGCTGCCAGGTCCTGCACCTGTAACTATCGCATATGTAGCTTTACCACTTGGGTCTTGCACCCCAAAAGCAATGTCGCGTCTGTAAACAACAGGATTAGTCAGAGAAAAGTAGCCTGCTGGAACGCGATAAACCGTGCTAGTTACACCTGCAACATTGCTGACAGTAGCTGTTGGATAAGACAAAGTCGAAGCTGAAATTGTAATTGGCACATCGGTAGTTTGCCGATAAAAGTTGAATGTGCGCAGATTGCGACCTTGCGTGTAAACGTTGACCATGCGACGGTTACCAAAGAAGCGTACGTCGGTACCAATTTGCGGATTAGCGCAGCTGCCTGCTGAACTGCCCGTGAGAAGTGTTTCGGTAGCACTTTTATCTACAGAGCCATCAAGGTAATTGATTTGGTACCGTACATCAATTTCTCTGCGTACACTGTTGTCGGCATTCGTGGTGTTTCTTTCGGCCAATACAGTAATGTTGGTGCGTGTAGACCCGAGAGCATACTGCCTTGACGCAACTGCCTCGGCTAGGTTCGAATTGAATTGCTCTGCTTCAATAGCTTTGGTGTACCCGTTGGCAAGGTAGCAACTGTCTTGCTTCGCAAACCAGGCAGTGGCCGTGGTTGGCGCTGTAGCAACTTGTGCATCGTAGCTTGCTAAAAGGGAGTGTCAGCATTTCTGTGTGTGAGGCGGCTTAGGGTTTATCCACGCAGGTGTGCGCTTGTGGGTAACGCGCGGCCCTTCAAGGCCGCACGCGCG
>JAYSRE010000243.1:0-2511 GCA_043721235.1 Polaromonas sp.
GGGGTTTTAGTTTATTTACTTTGGTAAAATCTACCGCTAATTTAAATTTAGCGCTTATGCAAAACCAACAGCGCGCTGGCCGCTATATGAGCCAGACCACGGGCTACAAGGCGTTTTTGCCCGAAGCCTTGCCGCCCACGCCAGACATTGACTACGACGGCGAGCTGCGCACTGCGCTGTCAAACGCTGACCGCGACCTGGCCCGGCTGGATGCAATTGCAACTTTGCTGCCCAACCCAGACTTGTTTGTGGCGATGTACGTCAGGCACGAAGCGGTGCTTTCATCGCAGATCGAAGGCACGCAAAGTACGCTTGAAGACGTGCTGGCTTTTGAAGCAGACACGACCCACAATGACACCCCCAAAGACGTGGAAGAAGTCGTCAACTACGTGCGCGCCATGAACCACGGCCTGAATCGTCTGGCTGCAGGCTTTCCATTGAGTTTGCGTTTGCTGCGCGAGATCCATGGCGAGCTGATGCAGGGCGTGCGCGGCGGTGACAAATCGCCTGGCGAATTCCGCCAGTCACAAAACTGGATAGGCGGCAAAGGCAGCACATTGGCCACAGCGGCCTTTGTGCCACCGCCACCGCACGCGCTGATGCAAACACTTGGCGCGCTCGAAAAGTTCTTGCACGACGGCAAATCCACCGTCCCGCTGCTCATCCGCTGCGGTCTGGCGCATGCGCAGTTTGAAACCATTCACCCTTTTTTGGACGGTAACGGACGCGTCGGCAGGCTGTTGATCACTTTGATGCTGTGTGAAGAGCGAGCCCTGTCACGCCCACTGCTGTATTTGTCGGTTTTTTTAAAAGCGCACCGCGCTGAATACTACGACCGCCTCACTGCCATTCGCACCCAGGGGCACTGGGAGGCGTGGCTCAAGTTCTTTTTGCGCGGCATGAGTCAAACCGCCAGAGCAGCCACCCGCACGGCACATGACATCGTGGCCTTGCGTGAATCGCACCGTACAGTTATCAACAGCCTGACAGGCAACCATGCGCGAGCACTCAAGCTACTAGACTATTTGTACCAACAGCCCCTGGTGTCCAGCAAACGCATAGCAGCGGCCTTGGCTTGCAGCGCGCCTACGGCCATCAAGCTGCTGGGTGACTTTGAGGCACGCGGCTGGCTGACAGAAATCACTGGCCAGGAGCGCCACCGCGTCTACCGCTACCAGCCGTACATGGATCTGTTCCACCGTGAAACCGTGCAAAGCGCCTTTGAAGCACAATTTTGATGCGCAAAGTTGATGCCCGCCCTGTACCCACACCCTAAAAACTAACCATGCCCACCCTGGACTGGCTCAACCGCCAAAGCGCCTTCACCACATCAGCCCGCGTGCCCTACCGGCTGCTTGAGCAGGTGTCGGCGCATACCTCGTCTGCTCTTACTCCCTCGCCCCTCTGGGGAGAGGGCGGGGGTGAGGGGCTGCCCCCGGCTGCTACCCAACTGACCATCCAAGACAACCTCCTCATCCAGGGCGACAACCTCGAAGCCCTCAAAGCCCTGCTGCCCTTCTACCGGGGCCAGGTCAAATGCATCTTTATCGACCCGCCCTACAACACCAAAAGCGCGTTTGAGCACTACGACGACAACCTCGAACACGCCCAGTGGCTCAGCATGATGCTGCCGCGCCTGCAACTGCTGCGCGAACTGCTCAGGGAAGACGGCAGCATCTGGGTGACGATTGACGACAACGAAGGCCACTACCTCAAGGTGCTGATGGATGAGGTGTTTGGGCGGGGGAATTTTGTGGCGAATCTTGCGTGGCATAAACGGGTCAGCCCCGCAAATGACGCCCACTACTTCAGTAACGACCACGATCAAATATTGGTTTATGCAAAAACAAAAGCTAAATGGGCACCGAATAAGTTGCCACGAAGCGGCGCCCAGCAAAAGTACTACACAAATCCAGACAACGACCCACGTGGACCTTGGAATTCAGCCGCATACACCTGCGCGAAAACTGCTGATGAACGCCCCAATCTTTACTATCCACTAATTCATCCTAAAACTGGCCAGGAAGTTTGGCCAAAACGCACTCGGGTATGGGCTTTTGGACGCGAAACGCACGAGGAAAATCAACGAAAAAGTATGGTTTATTGGGGCGTAAACGACGGCGCTTCCTTGCCAAGAATCAAGAAGTTTTTGGAAGGCTCCGGTGACGTAGTTCCTCGCTCAATCTGGCAACATGAAGATAGTGGTCACAACCAAGAAGCGATGCTCGAAGGCCTGACTCTATTTGCAGATACACGCTTTGGAACACCAAAACCGGAACGTCTACTTCAGCGAGTTATCCACATAGCTACCAACGAAAACGACCTCATCCTCGACTCCTTCCTCGGCTCAGGCACCACAGCCGCCGTCGCCCACAAAATGCGCCGCCGCTGGATCGGCATTGAAATGGGCGACCACGCCGCCACCCACTGCCTGCCGCGCCTGCAAAAAGTGATTGATGGCGAGCAAGGCGGCATCAGCAAAGCGGTTGCGTGGCAAGGCGGCGGCGGCTT
>JAYSRE010000244.1:0-18233 GCA_043721235.1 Polaromonas sp.
GGCCATCATCCAAAAATTGTCGGACGCGTATTTTTTGCCTTTGTTGTCGCCAATGCGCACCATGCGCTCGGGCGGCACACCAATGTCTTTGGTCCAAATGTCGTAGGCTTCGTCATCGTCGATGTACACCGTGGCCCACAGTTTTTCGGGCGGCAGCTTGTACACTTGGGTCAGCAGCTCCCAGCCCCATTTCAAACTGTCGCGCTTAAAGTAGTCGCCAAAGCTCCAGTTGCCCAGCATTTCAAAAAACGTATGGTGGCGTGCGGTGTAGCCTACGTTCTCCAGATCGTTATGCTTGCCGCCCGCGCGCAGGCAGGCTTGCACAGACGCAGCGCGCACATAGCTGCGCTTGTCAGCCCCCAAAAACACATCTTTAAACTGCACCATGCCCGAGTTGGTGAACATCAGCGTGGGGTCGTTGCCAGGCACCAGGCCACTGGACTCAACCACGGTGTGGTTTTTGCTGGCGTAAAAGTCAAGAAAAGACTTGCGGATGTCGGCGACAGAAAATTGGGGGGTAGAACGGGTCATAGCCCTCTATTTTACGGTGCTGCGCATGGAAATTTATTTTTTAGCAGCTTGCACGCTGGAGACGGCTGCACGCAGCGCCAGCAAATAGCTGTCTGCGCCAAAACCACAAATTTGGCCTTTCACCACATCGGCAAACACCGACTTGTGGCGAAATTCTTCACGCGCATGGATGTTGCTCATGTGCAGCTCCACAACCGGGCAGGTCAAAATGGCCAACGCATCGCGGATGCCGTAGCTGTAATGTGTCCAAGCACCTGCGTTGACCAACACGGCATCGGCTTTGTCGGTGAAGGCCTGGTGAATGCGGTTGACAAAAGCGCCTTCGTCGTTGGTCTGAAAATGCGCAATCTCTGCGCCTAGCGCTTGACCCAGCTTGGCAAGGCTGGCGTTGATCTCGTCCAGGGTGACACTGCCGTACTGCGCAGGGTCGCGCTGGCCAAACAGGTTGTGGTTAATGCCGTGGAGCATAACGATGTTCATGGTGAGTCCCTTGGGCTTAGGTGTTAACAATGTGGCAAGCAGCCATAGACTGCATGATAGCTTGTGCAGGGGGCATAGGGGCTAACCCATAGCCAACCCATAGCCAACCAAGCAGGCTGCAATTTTTCATGCGGGCAAGTTCTTTTCCAGGCCTTGGATACAGGCCAGCAGCGTTGCGTTGACCGGCGTAGCAATGCCGTGCTGCTTGCCCAGCCGTACTACGGCACCGTTGATGTAGTCCACCTCGCTGCGCACGCCGCGTTCCAGGGTTTGCAATACCGAGGTTTTAAAGTCATGCGGCAGGCCAGCCCCTGCTGTGCGCCAGGCCTGCAGTGGGTCAGTCATGGTGCCCCGCACGCCGCAGGCTTGGGCCACCAGCATGGCCTCGGTCACGGCGGCTACGGCCACGCTTTGTAGCTGCGGCATTTGGTAAAGGTCGCCGTAGGCCAAGCGTGTAATGCCGCTGAGCGCCCCAGTGGCTACGTTAATAAACAGTTTGTCCCATACGGTGGCCATAATGTTGCGGCTAACCGTGGTGCGCAGCCCGGCTGCATTGAATGCATCGGCAATGCGTTGCGTGCGTGGACTAGGCGACCCATCCAGCTCGCCAATGTGCGTGTCTTTGCCGCGCACGGCACAAACTACATGGCCTGGCGCAATAATTTGACCGCCGCAATAGGTTTTACCCAAAAGCACGCGCCCTGCGCCTACCCACTCGCTCAAAACATCTTCATGGCCTAGACCGTTTTGCAAGGACAGCACCACGGTATTGGGGCCTACCAGCGGCATGGCAGCGGCCAGCGCCGCGTGGGTTTGCGCCGACTTAACCAGCACAATAGCGCAGTCCACGCTGGGCTGCCCCGCGCAATCTGCCACGGCGCGCGCAGCCACCGTGCGGTCTACGCCATCGGTGCGCAGCGTCAAACCACGCTGGTTAATGGCATCCACATGGGCCAGGTTGCGCGTCACCAGCAGCACCCCATGCCCCGCCTCTACCAGCACACCCCCCAGAGCGCTGCCCAAGGCACCGGCACCGACAATAGCCCAATTCATTTTTTAGCTTTCCTTAACCTACAAGTCCGAAACAGCCCTATGCCCACCCAAAAACAAGCGTTCGGTATGCGGGTCGGCCAGCAATTGTGACGCGGGTTTGTGCCGCACACAGCGGCCAGACTCTGGGGCTACTGCGCCATCGGCTACTTTGCCCGCGCTTTTCACATTTTGCTCCACCATCAGCACCGTAGTGCCCTGCGCGATGCACGTGGTGCCCTGCGCGAAACGGCGGCAGCCATGCGCAATTGGGCCTAGTTCAGACGGCACTACCGGCCTTCAGGAGGTCATACAGGCTTATACGAAATACTATGCTATTTGTAGCTAACTATTGAGCATTTCCTTGGGCGATAGGCCTAAAACGCTTACAAATTGAGGGGCACGGTTATTTGTTAAGTTTTAGCGCCAGACAAAGTCTTCTTCTGCAAAGACGTTGGCATTAGGGGCCGTTTTTAGCAGAACTAGCCCATTGTTGGCCACAATACTGCTGCTGCCAGACAAACCCCCAGTGCCTGATGACTCAAAGAATTCTTTGCCCAGCTTGTAGGTTTTATGGTCTGCGGGCGCTAGGATGAGCTGGTAAATAGTGCCGCCGCCCGACACGACAGGGCCGGTGGTGTAGGCAAAAATGTTGGCTGTGAAGGCGATGTATTTGCCATCGGGCGACCAGATGGGCGAGTACTGTTGGTCGTCCCCGTCAGAGTCGGTCAGCTGCACCATGTTGCTACCGTCTATGTTCATCGTATAAAGGTATTTGCCAGATTTGAGGGCCAGTCTTTTGCCGTCTGGGCTGACCGCCAAGGATCGCCAAGAAGGCAGGTTGGGCTTGAAAAGTAAATCGTAGCTGGCCAACGTGGCATCAGTAGTTTTGACAATGCCCAAGCTGGTGGTCATCAGCAAATTACCGTCGGGCATCCAGGCAAATTCTTTCACGCGATTGCCTGCGTTGTCCTTGCTAAAGGTACGCAGGGTGGCACCTGTTTTATCCCATACACGTATGTTGGTTGCGTATGCACCATTGCCAAAGTTACCAGGCAGGGTTTGGTCGTAGTACTGGTAAATGACCGCTATTTTGCTGTTGTCAGGCGAGAGTTTGGCAAATTGTGTGTAGGTGCTGGTAGCGGCGAACTTTTTAAATCGGGGGGCTACTTCGTTGTAGGTTGTGGTGTCGATAAAGTTGAAATATTCTTGGTCGTAGTAATTACCACCGTCTGAGCTGGGGGCATCTTTGGCATACATCAACTGCTTGCCATCCGCGCTTACATCAAAGAAATTGGTTTCAAAACCCCCTTGGCCTATCAGCTTGGTTACTTTGCCGTTGGCCAGTTCAAGTTTGTTCAGCTCGCCAGCAAATACGTAGTACAGCGTGCCTTGTAAGACATTTACAGGCGCTACTGGGGCGGGGATGGGGGCGGGGGTGGGCGTAGCCACAGTCGCGGTAGCGCCCACCAGCGTACCTGCTGGGCCTGCAGCGGTAGGACTGGCTTCGCCACCACCCCCACCGCCACATGCAGCCAGCACCATCGCTGCTGCACACAGCGCCCATTTTGTGCGGCTCAAGCCAGGGCGGTGAATGCTTGGCGTGCAGACGGTACAAGTATTTTGGGTAAGTAGCTTTATGGGTTTACTTTAAGCTTAGTTAATAACAAGCTTAGCAAAACCAATGCAGTGCACGGTGTATTTGACTGCGCCCATGTAGCCATGCGTAACACAATCGTACACTTGGCTATGAAGCGCAAAAACGCACTTGCGATTCTTACAACCGATTGCGTTATGTACGTAGCGCTACAGGTTGCCAGTAGCAGCCTGCAGGAATGGTGTGGGGTTGCAGAGTCAGACCATGCGGGAAAAAGTATATGCTACGCTATCAATAGCTAACTATTTAACATTTACTTGGGCGATAGGCCTAAAACGCTAAAAAAACTAAACAATAGGCACTGTGATGGCTGCAATCACGGTGGCTGTCTCAGGCCGCACGCCGCGCCACCATGCAAAGGCCTCTGCGGCCTGCTCTACCAGCATGCCCACACCGTCAGCGCACTGGCCCGCACCGCACGTGCGGGCCAGTTGCAAAAATGGTGTGGCACCCTTGCCGTACACCATGTCGTAAGCCAAGGACGTAGGCGCAAACACACTGGCCGCAATGGGCGGCAGTTCACCAAACAGGCTGGCCGATGTGGCGTTAATCACCACATCAAAAGGGCCGGTTACATCGCTGTAGCTGCTGGCCAGCAATACCCCCTTTGCCGGAGCCTGGGCCTGCCCGCTTGCAGCCGCCGCGTGGGCTGCATGCAGGGCAGCGTCTGCCTGGGCCACCAAGCTGTGCGCTTTGCCCAGGTCACGGTTGGCCACCGTGAGTGACGCTGGCAGTTGCTGCAGAATCGGCAGCAGCGCCCCGCGCGTGGCACCGCCAGCGCCCAGCAGCAGCACACGCTTGGCCCGCAGCGCAACGCCCAGGTTGCTCTGAATGTCGCGCACCAAGCCTACGCCGTCAAAGTTCTCGCCCAGCACGCTGTGGCCCTCAAATTTAAGTGCATTCACAGCCCCGGCCAGCCGCGCCTGTGTGCTTAGCGCAGTTGCGTAGGCAAAAGCGTCCAACTTGAAAGGGGCCGTCACATTAAGCCCGCGCGCGCCTTGCTGGCGAAAAGCATTTACATCTGCAGCAAACGCACCCACCGTGCCTAGCAGGCACGTGTAGTCCATAACTTGCCCTGTGGCGCGGGCAAAGCTGGCATGAATCAAGGGTGATTTGGATTGGGCAATCGGGTTGCCGATCACGGCATAGGTGTCAGTGGCATAGCGTTCGGTCATGGCGGTGATTGTCCCACCTGCGCAGCACGTTCCCCTACGGCCACAGCCGCGCGTTCCAGCGCCTCAGCCAAGGCTTGGCCGCGCACGGGCTTGCTCAAATAATCGTCCATACCCGCAGCCAGGCAAACCTCACGGTCACCCTCCATAGCATTGGCGGTCATGGCAATGATGTACGGGCGCAGGGCTGTGGGGTACGTGGCGTGCAACGCGCGCGTGGCTTGCAAGCCGTCCATCACGGGCATTTGCATGTCCATCAGCACCACATCAAACGCCGCGCCCTGGGCAAACGCCTGGCCCAGAGCATCCAGCGCCTGCTGACCATCGCCACTAATATGCAGGTCGTAGCCCAAACCCTTCAAAATCAGCGATGCCACGCGCTGGTTGACCACGTTGTCTTCTGCCAGCAAAAGCCGCAGCGGCAACCGGCTGGCCAAAAGTGGCGCTCTGGGCGCAGCGGCAAGCGGTTGCGCCGCCGGTGCTGCAGGGGAGAGCAGGTGCGATAAGGTCTCTTGCAGCAAGGCTGACTTGGCGGGCTTGCTCAGAGCTTGCATTTTGTCAAAATCAGACAGCGCAGGGCCGTGAATACCCATGGAGGTGAGCAGCAAAATTGGCAAATGCGCAGCGCTGGCGCGCTTGCGCAGCTGGGTGGCCAGCATGATGCCGTCCATCACAGGCATCTGCATGTCAATGATGGCAATGTCAAACACCTCAGCGTTGTCGATCCAGGCCAGCGCCTGTGCGGCGGACGAGGCAGCCTTGGACTGCATGCCCCAGCGGCTGGTTTGTTTGGTCAAAATCAGCAAATTGGTGGCATTGTCGTCTACCAGCAGGGCGCGGCGGCCGCTCAAGTCGATAGGCTTCTTTGGGCCATACGGTGTAGGGCCAGCAGCCACCGCTTGGAAGGGGATTTCGAACTGAAAATTAGAACCCTCGCCCAGCACCGACTCCACCCAGATCCTGCCGCCCATCATCGCCACCAAGCGTTTGCAGAGCGCCAACCCCAAGCCTGTGCCGCCATACTGGCGGGTGGTAGACGTGTCGACCTGGCTAAAAACCTGAAACAGCCGGTCCAGCCGGTCAGCGGGAATGCCAATACCTGTGTCTTTGACCGACCCATGCAGCAGTGCCTGGCCACCTGCCCCCACGTGGCGCGACAAGGTGACCACCACCTCACCTTTGGCAGTGAACTTGATGGCATTGTTGATCAGGTTGACAAAAATCTGCCGCAACCGGGTGATGTCGCCATAAATGGCACGCGGCACATCAGGCTCTAGCCAGTAGAGTAATTCGACGTTTTTAGACGTGGCCGCCCCCACCGTGATGTCCAGTGCGCTTTCTACGCATTCGTTCAAATTCAGCGAGATGCTTTCCAGCTCAAGGTGGACCGAGTCAATTTTAGAAAAATCCAAAATGTCGTTGATCAACACCAACAGCGACTCACCGCTGGTGCTGATGGTGTGGGTAAATTCGCGCTGCATATCGTCCAGCTGCGTGTCCAGCAACAGGTCACACATACCTATGACAGCGTTCATGGGCGTGCGAATTTTATGGCTCATATTGGCCAGAAAGTCAGCTTTGGCGCGGTTGCCTGATTCGGCAGATTCTTTGGCCTCCAGCAGCGCTATCTGCGCCTCTTTGCGCAGCGTGATGTCACGCGCAATGCCTAACAGGCCCGTGGGCTGGCCAGCGGCGTTGCGCACGGCCACTTTGATGACCTCAAAGTACTGCCGCAGGCCCGTCACGGGGTTGTCAAAAAAATCTTCATACACTGTGGGCACGACTGAGGCCATGGCCTGTGCATCTTTTGCTTGGTAGCGGTCTGCAGTCTCTTGTCCAAACATCTCTACGTTGGTTTTACCGATAATGTCTTGCGGGGTCAGGCCATACTGCTGGGCGTGCGAGGCATTGGACAGCACATACACGCCATGGGTGTCGCCAAACCATATACTGTCTGGCATGGCATTGATCAAGCCGGCAAGCTGGGCCTCTTTGTCCAGCAGCGCTGCTTCGGCCCGCTTGCTGGCGTTAATGTCTTCAATAATGCCTTCGTAGTACAGCACTTGGCCTGCGCCATCCCGCACTACATGCGCATGCTCTTTGATCCACACCAGCTCAGTTTGGCCAGTGCCAGGTTGCAGGCGGATGACTTGCGAGACAAAGTTACTGACTTGGCCCTGCCCCTGCAGCTGCGCCCTGAACGCATCGCGCCGACCTGCCAGCACATACCAGTCGCTCGTATTGGCGTAGTGCAGCAGTTCTGCCTCATTGGTAGAACGGTTAAATTGGATCAATGCCGCATTGGCGCGCGTGAGCTGGCCCTGCGCGTTGGTGCGGTACGCTGGCACCGGAAGCAGCTCAAATAAGCTTGTAAAGTCGTCACTGTCCGCCATAAGCTCCCTCTTGCGCCATGCCTAGTGTGGCTACGTGTAAGCATACGTTACGGTTGCACCCCCGTCCATAGCCCAAAAGGACTAGCTTTGGCCTAGCCGTCCCCCTCCGGCCAGTCGCGAATATAGGCTTTGAGCATTTTGTTCTCAAAGTTTTGGCTGTCGACCACCGCTTTGGCTACGTCGTAAAAGCTGATCACCCCCATCAGCATGCGGTTGTCAATGACCGGCATATAGCGGGCGTGGCGGTCTAGCATCATGCGGCGCACTTCGTCCAGCTCGGTTTGAAGGGTGCAGCTTAAGGGGCCGTTGTCCATGGCGCGGTACACGGTGGTAGCGCCTACCGCGCCGCCGTTTTTGTTGACCGCCACAATCACCTCGCGGAAGGTCAGCATGCCCACTACCAGGCCGTTAGACATGACCACCAGCGAGCCGATGTCTTTCTCTGCCATGGTCTGCATGGCATGCGACAGGCTGTCCTCGGGGGTGATGGTGTACAGGGTGCTGCCCTTGGACTTCAAAATATCACTGACTTTCATAGCGCACTACCTCAAATTTATGCCCACAATATAGCCCATCCCAGCGCACAATGCCTGCAAAAAAAACGATTTATACCGCCCCAATTTATTTTTACCCTGTTTACTTTTTTTGGAGACTAGCGATGCCCGGCTATGCTGACCCCGGTTTTGACACCCTTGCCCTGCACGCAGGTGCCGCGCCCGACCCTGCCACAGGCGCACGCGCCGTGCCTATCCACATGACCACGTCTTTCGTGTTCGAGTCCAGCGACCACGCCGCCGCGCTATTTAACCTAGAGCGCGCTGGCCATGTCTACAGCCGCATCAGCAACCCTACCAATGCCGTGCTAGAGCAGCGCATCTCAGCTTTAGAAGGTGGCATAGGGGCCATCAGCACGGCCAGCGGGCAGGCTGCGTTGCACTTGGCCATTACCACCCTCATGGGCGCGGGCTCGCACATGGTGGCCAGCAGCGCGCTGTACGGTGGGTCGCACAACCTGCTGCACTACACACTGCGCCGCTTTGGTATTGACACCACCTTCGTTAAACCTGGCGACATTGACGGCTGGAAAAGCGCCGTGCAACCCAACACCAAACTGTTTTTTGGCGAAACCGTGGGCAACCCCGGCCTGGATGTGCTGGACATTCCCACGCTAGCGCAGATTGCGCATGCGGCGGGCGTGCCGCTGCTGGTAGACAGCACCCTCACCTCACCGTGGCTAATGAAGCCGTTTGACCATGGAGCCAATCTAGTCTACCACTCAGCCACCAAGTTTTTGTCTGGCCATGGCACTGTGGTGGGCGGTTTGGTGGTGGATGGCGGCAGCTTTGACTGGGACGGCCCGCTGTGCAAGGGCAAGTTTGCCGAGCTGACCGAGGCCTACGCAGGTTTTCATGACATGGTGTTTAGCGAAGAGTCTACTGTGGGTGCCTTTTTGCTGCGCGCCCGCCGCGAAGGCCTGCGCGACTTTGGTGCCTGCATGAGCCCGCACAGCGCTTGGCTGATTTTGCAAGGTATTGAAACCCTGCCCCTGCGCATGGCCCAGCACATGCGCAACACCACCAAAGTGGTCGATTTTTTAGCCGCCCACCCGTTTGTCTCCCGTGTAGGCCACCCGATGCTAGAGTCGCACTCCAGCTATGCGCTAGCGCAAAAGCTGCTGCCGCGCGGTGCAGGCAGCGTGTTCAGCTTTGACCTGCGCGGCAGCCGCGAGCAGGGCAAAAAATTTATCGAAACGCTCAAAATTTTCAGCCACTTGGCCAACGTAGGCGACTGCCGCAGCTTGGTCATTCACCCCGCCAGCACCACCCACTTTCGCATGGCAGATGAGGCTTTGGCTGCTGCAGGCATCACGCAGGGCACGGTTCGTTTGTCGGTGGGGCTGGAAGATGCGGATGATTTGATTGACGATTTGAAGCGGGCTTTGAAGGCGGCCGAGAAAACCTAAGGCGCGTCTAAATTATGAAAATACACTGCGCACTATGTGCAGTCTGCCGTTGCGTACCGCGATATTTTGGGCTATAAAACCCGCGCCATTGACCTCTTGAGCGTCTGCGCCCACCCGTATTGGCGTGCGGGCCAAGCTTTGGTGTGTTTTAGACACCATATCGCTCGCAGTGTGATCGCCCATGCACACATGGCGCAGCACGACACTGACTTTTTCTTCGGGGCTTGCATGGTCCAGCCGCTTGAAACCCGAATAACCTGCCCAGGCAACATCTGCAGGCACAAAAAATGTAAACGGCCCTGGAGCAGACAGCGTCTGGGCCAGCAAGCTGTCGTGAACCAAACCCACAAACACCGCATAGCCAGGGCTACTGGCCAGCATGGCTATAAGGTCTAGCGCACGCAACTGCGTCACATGGTCTTGCAGGCGCGCCAACTGCGCTGCCCGCTGCGCTAGGGTTGGCTCTTGCGCCCACACAGGCGCTGCGGCCGCGCACAGCCACGGCAACAAGAAGCGGCGGCGTTGGTTAACTGCTGTGGTTGGCGTGGCTGGCATCACAAGCCCGTTGCTGTTACGCCGCACACCACATCAAACGTCAATGTACTCACCGCTGGCAATGAAGTTAGCGCAATTCCCCCGCCTTGCAAATTGGCAATGGTGGTGCTGGCGGGCGCAGGGCAGTTGCCAAGCGGTGTAGAACTGGTGCAACTTACGGCAGTGCAGCTTAGACCTGCTGCAACCGGGTCTTTAAGCAGTGCACCATCTGCGGCGCTAGGGCCGGTATTGGTGATGGTTAATGTGTAGGTGGTGGTTTGCCCGGCAGACACTGCAACCACGGCGTTTGATTTTGCGATGCTTAAATTGACTGCGCAGCTTGGCAAGCCCGGTTCGGCTGCACTGGTGAAAGCTGTCGCAGTGCCCGCAGCGCCGTTGGTGCTCGCGGCGAAGGTATCTGAAAGGGCCGTGGGCAGCGAGCTGCCCGCTAGCCCTGCAACGACATTGGCCGTAACCCCCGTAAGTGAACCGTTAGACAACACCACACCGCCGCCGCCGCCGCCGCCATGCGCAATATGGTTTGTTGCCGTTTCTAAAAATCCGTTACCGCCCGCAGCATTGGCGGCAACAGTGCCGCCGCTTCCGTACAGCACAATGGAGCCGCCAGCCCCGCCGCCGCCGCCCACGCGCGAGCCTTGGGTGCCGCTAACAAAAGCAGTGCCCGTTGCGTTAATACCGCTAGCGTTGACGGTGAGCGCACCTGTGCGGGTTGCCGCACCCAAGATGACTATGCCGCCGCCAGCACCGCCGCGGTTAAAGCTGTTTGTACCAACGCCGTAAGGAATAATGGTTTCAGCTGGGTTGGCACTGATGGTGTTGGCAGATCCGCCTGCACCACCACCCCCTAATACAACTTGGTTAGGCGCAGCTTGGGCAAATACGGCACCGCCCAGTCCGCCAGCCAGTGGGCTAGTCCAAGCACCACCCTTGCCACCAGTCCCACCGTTACCCCCTCCCCCGCCGCCAGAGTCGCCAGTGCCTGCACCTCCCGCATTGCCTGGCGCACCAAGGCCCCGGTACCCCCCCGGCAATACCCTGCCAGTGGCTATCTCTGTGGCCGTAGCGGTGTCAAAAATATAGTCAGGTGTGCCAGCAATACCTTCGCCTTTGTACTGATCATCAGCGCGGGTACCGTTATAACTTAGGGTCGCTACGTTTGTATTGTGCGCATCCGTCGCGCCCCCGCGAAATCCCAACCCATTAGCGTTAATCACCGCCCCCGCAGCCGCGTTCACGTTGTAACCGCGTACCGACACTACCCCGCCTGTGGTGCCGTTCCAAGCTGCACCGGTAATGCTACCGCTAAGGTTGACCGTCAAGCAATTGGGCACCCTGATAATTTGGTAGGTCGGTACCGTTTGCGCCGTGGTCACCTGCGTAATGTTGTACGAGTTCACCGTCACTTTGCTTAAGTTAAGGGCACCCCCTGCTGCAGTGACTGCATTGGTAGCAACAGCATATTCGTACAAACCGGTTTGGCGGGCTGCTGTGTAGCCAGTACCTGTAGTGCCGTTAGCGCCATAGGCCGTGCTGTTGGCGTTATTGAAAGTGGCATCTTGCATCTGGATGATCAAAACCAGATCGCCTATGGCAATATCATTGCCCGCCACCCCGGTGCCAGTTCGCCGGGCACCCAGTGTGACAGCCGTAGTGACACCGCTGGTCACATTCGACGCACCTGGCCAATAGTCGTTGGCAGCACCGGTTACTGCGCAGACAGTAGGGCAGGTTTGTGCCCATAAAGAAGCAGAGAATAGATTTAAAAAAAATACCAGAGCGCTAATTTTTATAAATTTGCCAAGCGCTGAACTGGCGTTCATTGTCATGTGGATAGTCATATATAAACTTTTGGGGCCTACTTAACGATTGAAACTTACGTTTTTTAACATTCAACGGATCCACCCTGCCGCATCACCCTGTCATATTTAGCGTTTTATCCACGCTAAATTTACCGTGCAGTGGGACTCAAGCTTTGTTTGTAAAACCATAGTTTTACAAACAAAAATACCCATAAAAAAGCGCCCATCAACGCGTAGTGCAATGTAAATTAATTTATGTTTAATAACTATTTATGGGCTACAGTGGGTATGCCGGCAGGTGCAAACCACCCAAAAGCACTACACTTTGCTCTACCCACTAGTTACCTAAATCTTTCATGCATCTCCTAGTTAATGGCACCAAGACCTATGTCTATACTGGCGGCAAAGCGCCTGACGCTGGCAAACCCAGCGTTGTTTTCATCCACGGTGTGCTCAACGACCACAGCGTGTGGATTTTGCAGAGCCGCTACCTGGCCCACCATGGGTTTAACGTGCTGGCGGTGGACTTGCCTGGGCATGGCAAAAGCCAGGGAAATTGCCCGCGCAGCGTGGAAGCTGCGGCAGCGTTTGTGGTTGACCTGCTGAACGCAGCGGGTATTGAGAAAGCAGCGCTGGTAGGCCACAGCTGGGGTTCGCTGATTGCACTGCATGCGGCCAGCTTGCTGGCAAAACGGGCTACGCATGTGGCCTTGCTGGCTACGGCTTTTCCGATGAAGGTGTCGCCTGCGCTGCTGGAGGCAGCACTGAACAAGCCAATGGATGCCATCCACACAGTTAACACTTTTAGCCACAGCACGCTGAGCCCGCCGCCTTCTTCGCTGGGCCCCGGTACTTGGGTTCATGGTGCATCATACGCACTGATGCGCAGAGTACTGCAAAGCAACCCAACAGAGAATGTGTTTCACATCGGGTTTAGTGCTTGCAATAGCTATTTAGAGGCTTTTGAGGCTATCGCCCAAGTAAATGCTGAAAAGATTGCTCTACTTTTTATAGTGGGTCAAGATGACCAAATGACCCCACCTAAAGCTGCACAGGCGCTGATCAGTGCTGCGCCACGGGCCACTGTAGTCACCATCCCTGCGGGCCATAGCCTGATGACTGAGGCACCTGACGCAACGCTGGCAGCGCTGCACCAATTTTTAAAACCAGTACTTAATAGCTAGCTAACCAGCGCCTGCACCGCTTTGAACTGGTCATGGTCGCTACCGCGCAGCCACTCAAACAGCACCATTTCGGTGGTGACCAAGTTAGCACCTTCCGCGGCTAAGCGGTCGTAGGCGGCATCGCGGTTGCGCTCGGTGCGCGAGGTGCAGGCATCGGTCACTACAAACACGTCAAAGTCATCTAGCAAACCCATAACCGTTTGCAGCACACACACATGGGCTTCCAGCCCGGCGATGATGATCTCGCTGCGGCTGTTTTCTACCGGTTTTTGCAGGTGCTTGGGCACGCTGCGCGCGTTAGGCGATGGTTTGGGCGTGCCAGCGGCCTGTAGATGGTCTACCAAGCCTTCTTCGCAGGCGCTAAAGCTCAGCTTTTGCAGCGGTGCCCTGGCCCAAGCCGCTAGCTCGGGCACGGTAGGGCCCAGGCCCTCAGGGTATTGTTCTGTCGTGCACACGGGCACGCGCAGCAGCTGCGCTGCTTGCGCCAGGCGCAGCGCGTTGGCCACCACCAGAGCGCCCTCAAACATAGCAGGAACTAGTTTGGTTTGCAGGTCAATCAGCACCAGTTGGCTGGCTTGGACTTCGATGAGCATGGGAGGGGCTTTCGGAAAATTAAAAAGGTTGGGCGGGATTTACAAAAAACGTATGTTGCCACGTAACCACGCGCCAAACCCTGCTTCTGAAATACCGCCCGATGCCAAGGCGATTACAGTGTGTGTTGCTTCTGGTTGATTGGCTGTTAGTGCGCAGCCGTTGAACCGCAAAAACAAACCTACTGCAAGAAATGCAACACGTTTATTACCATCAATGAACGCATGATTTTTAGCCAATCCATAGCCATAGCCAGCGGCCAGATCAGCAACATCCGGCGTTCCGTAATGCGCTAGGTTTTCTACTCTTCGTAATGCGGACTCTAACAAGCCCTCATCACGAATGCCTGCAGCACCGCCAAACTGCACCAAGCTCATGTCATGTAAACGCAGCAGACCTGCACGTGATATCCAGCGCCAGCGAGCAGGAGCAACCGTCATTTGGCAAGTACTTTGAAAGTTTCGCGGTACTCGTTCATAAAAGCTTGGCCTATCGTAATTTCTTCCTCCACGCTGGGGTCGTAAGGCGTGAGGGTGCAGCCGTTGGGGGTGGCAGTAGCAAACAAGGAATCCCCTTTGCCCACACTCAAGCTACTAAGCAATTCTTTGGGCAAGATTACCCCCACCGAGTTTCCGATACTGGTAATTTTGAGTGTGTGGGCTTGCATAGTAGCTCCAAATGGGTAAATGTTATTACTTATGTTATCACGCTCTAGCTTTCGATGCATCTGAGACGCTTAGACCCCGATGCAGGCTCAGTTTGAGTGGCGCGCTATTTTTTTAAAAAAATGCAAGCTGCGCTATAGAATTAAGAGTACTAAAAACCTAGAGCGAAACCCTAATATTTCGACAAATCAACAACTTACAGCATATACTTGACTTGACTTATGAAGAAGCTACTGGTAGTCTTAACGCATGTATTTTGAAAATCGTTTTTACTTCACCAAAGCCGTGGCCTGTATGGGTTTAGGCTGGGCGTGCATGGTGGGCTCTTGTTTAGCGCAAGGCACGCCTATGCAAGGCGGCAGCGTAGACGAGATGGCCGGCTTTTTAGCCGAACGCGGTTTGGTTGCTGAGCGCGAACGCAGCGCTGTGATAGAACGCGGCTTGGTCGCCGACCGCAGCTTTGCCGAACGCAGCTTTGTAGAGCGTATTGGTGAGCAGGTGAGCCAAGCAGGCCGGGTTGTAAGCAACACGGCATCTGACTTAGTGGTTAACGCCATGGGTTTTTTAGGTGTGCCGTACAAACGCGGTGGCAACAGCGCTGAGAACGGTTTTGACTGCAGCGGTTTTGTCAAAGCCATGTACGAACAAACTGTGGGGCTGGTGCTACCACGCCGCGCAGCAGAACAAGCTGCGGCCACACAGTCGATAGACAAAAGCGAGCTCCAACCTGGCGACTTGGTGTTTTTTAACACCCTCAAGTCGGCCTTTAGCCATGTGGGTATTTATGTAGGCGACAATAAATTTATCCATTCACCGCGCACGGGCAGCGTGGTGCGGGTAGAAGACATGCGCTTAGGCTATTGGAGCAGCCGTTTCGACGGCGCGCGCCGCGTGCAGCCCGCACAAAATGGGCAAGCTGGCCAAAATCGCTAACACCCGGTTTTCTACAGCGCACACGGTAGTGGCGGTGGTGCCGCTTAAAACACTGCTTACGGTACTGGTTTTGCAAGCTCTGCCCGCGCCCGCATGCGATGGCCCTGGCAGCCAAATAGCCTCAGACCTTGTAGCGCAGCTTGGCGGCTTGTGCAAAAGTATTGGTAAAGCATTTTTCAATATCAACTTTGTCAGTCCGCAAAACAGACCCCGCACCGCGCAGGGCCTCCAGCGTGTTGCGTACACCGGCAACTGAGATCACACCGTCCAGGGCAATGGCATCACGCATGCGGGCAAACGCTGCCAAGTACAACGCGCGGTCGCTGGCAAAGTAGCTCTCTGGCACGGTTTTCATCAGGTCTGACAGGCCTGCTGTTTGCAACCATTTCAGCGCGTGCACCATGGCATAAGTGACCGCTTGGACGGTGTTGGGATGCTGCTGTACAAACTCGGGCGCAGCGTACAGGCAGGTGGCCGGCATGTCGCCACCGCAGGCCTGCAAGGTGCCGCGCTGGGTGCGGGTGTCAGCCACCACGCGCAGCTCGCCGCGCAGCTCAAGCTGGGTAATCACAGGGTCTGGGTAGCTTAGCGCATCAATTTGCCCAGCGCGCAAGGCTGCCAGCGCGCCGCTGGCGCTGCCGACACTGACTAAACTAAAGTCACCTGCACGCAAACCCGCGCGGGTGAGCACGCTGTGTGCAATGGTGTGGCTGGGGGTGTCAGGGGCCATAATGCCCACACGTTTGCCGCGCAGGTCTGGCAATTGCCTAAAGCTGGGCAAAGTAATGGTGGAAATGCCCAGCGCTATTTGCGGTGCCCTGCCCTGCAGTACAAAAGCCGTAAACGCTTGGCCTTTGGTTTGCAGCCGCAGCGTGTTTTCTAGCCAACCACAGACGATGTCGACCCCGCCACCGCTGCTTGCCAACTGCTGTGTGCGCAGCAGGCTGGGCGGCTCCGTCAGCTCAACCTCTAGTCCTTGGGCCGCAAAATAACCTAGCTGCTCAGCCACTGTCAGCGGTAAATAGGCCAGCGCGGTCTTATTGACTGCCGCAATGCTGATTTGCTTTTTTTCTAGCTTGGTGTTGGCCACATAGGTAGGGGTGCTGACCACGGCCGGACTTGCCACCACTGTGCTGGTTTGCCCCCCTGCGCTGTTGGCAAAAACCAATGCGCCCAGCTGCAGCAGACAGGTACGGCGGCCTAGTTTACCGATGGGCACTGCCGCTTGGGACGCTGCAGTTTGGGCCGATGCAACCTGCGCCGCATTGGACTCCTCGCGCTGTATCCCTTGGATTGTTATTGTCATACCAATAGCTTACACACGCACAAAAAAACCCGCATCGGGACTCTCCCCGAGCGGGTTATTACGTAAGCATGGTGTGAGCTAACGTAACACGGCTGTCATATTCGCTTAGTGGCTTATTTGTAGCCTGCAAACAAAATAGCGATGTTAATCAACAGCGCACCTGTCCATAAGCCTGTGCGCACCATGGCCATGTCGCCTACATACGCAATGACGAACAAGCTGCGCAGCAGCAGCCACAGAAAGCACAAAATATCCACCCGCGTTTGCAACGCGCCCAGCTGGTGTGCAATGATAACGGCGGCAAAAAAGAAAGGCAGCGCCTCAAACGTGTTGGCCTGCGCCGCGTTAGCGCGGGCACGCCAGTCAGTTTGGCGGGCTAGCCAAGCGCGCGGATTGTGGTTGTCATAACCGCCGTCTTTGCGCGGCTTGGTAAAGGTACCCGCCTTAGCCAGGCCTGCACACAGGATAGGCAAAATAGCAGCGACCAGCAAGCACCAGTAAGCAGCGGTAAAGTGCGCGTAAGACATCATATTCCTTTAAGTTTAGTTGGGTTTCAATGATTTAGGGCTTGTCGCCCAAGGAAATGCTGCACAAGCAGCTATTAAATGAGTAGCATTATAGCGCACCTCAAAAACGGTTCAGGGCTTTGTGCAAGACCCGGGCGCAATCACAGCCTGCACTTTAGCGTGACGCTGCAGGTTGCACTGCGCGTGGCTGATGGCCAGGTTCTCTTGGTGGCTGTTGCCACCTTGGCTGCGCGGCACGATGTGCTCTAGCGTGGCCATCTCAGGCGGCACATGCTGGCCGCATACCCAGCAAGGCACCTGGCCGTGCAGTTGGCGGGCCACGGTGGTGTAGATTTTCAGGCGCAGGGTGGTCAGTGTGCTCATGGTAAGCCGTGCGGTGGCTACCTCAGCGCCGGTCTACCAGCGCGTGCGCTATGGTGCCCAGGTCCACGTATTCCAGCTCGCTGCCTGCGGGCACACCGCGCGCCAGGCGGGTTACTTGCAGGCCACGGGCTTTGAGGGTTTGGGCTATGACATGGGCCGTGGTTTCCCCCTCTGCGGTAAAGTTGGTGGCCAAGATGACCTCGCTCACCACGCCATCGCAGGCGCGTTCCAGCAAGCGGTGCAGGCCAATTTCCTTGGGGCCAATACCATCCAGCGGGCTGAGCTTGCCCATCAGCACAAAATACAAACCCCGGTAAGCGCTGGTGCGCTCTAAGGCCGACTGGTCTGCGGGGGTTTCTACCACGCACAGCTTGGTGGTGTCGCGCTGTGTGTCCAGGCAGGTGTGGCACACATCCGCGTCGGTGAAGGTGTAGCAGCGGTTGCAGTGCCGCACGTTGGTCGCTGCCTGGGCTAAGGCGCGCGACAGCAGCTGCGCGCCCTCGCGGTCGTGCTGTAGCATATGAAACGCCATACGCGCTGCTGATTTGGCACCTACGCCCGGCAAGCGGCGCAGGGCGTCAATCAAAGCGGAGAGGTGGTGGTTATCGGACATGGGGAGCTAAGTGGAGTCACTACGGTCAAGCGTATTGAGGTAGGTACACCCCGGTGCTTGGGCTGATTGGCTCCGCGACTGTCCCCCGTGGCGGCTTATGGCCGCCTCCTCCTCCTTAATGTCGCTGCGCCAATCAGCCCAAGCGCCAGGGCAGCGACAATGGTGAGCGCACAACGGTTGAATACCCGCCACGCTCCCAAGATCATGTCGATGGTGCGCTCAGCGCAGCGGCATAAAGGGGGAGGCAGCGGCCCTTGGCCGCAACGGAGGACAGCCGCGGAGCTGAGTGCACCATCGGCATGATCCCGCGAAGCCGAACCCAGTGACACTAGGAACGACACAACGGCAATCATCAAGACAAACATGGCTTTAGAATTTCTCTATGTAAGGCCGCAAATCCAGCTCATGCGTCCACGCATCACGCGGCTGCTGGTGCAGCATCAGGTAGGCATCGGCAATGTGGTCGGGGTTC
>JAYSRE010000245.1:0-2500 GCA_043721235.1 Polaromonas sp.
AAATCGTCAAACGTTATGTCGGGAAGCCCGATTTTGCAGAGCTACATGTGCTCATAGAAAAGCTATTGGCAGCAAGTTAACCGGCTTAAATCTCTCAAAATAGAACAATTCAGGCTTTAGCCGGCGTATTTTATGCCTATATTGCTATTAAATATATAGCAATAAAATTTATCAATAAGGCAGATTCAACTACGAAGTGCAACTTTGAATAACTAAGGGTTAAGAGGTGGCTGAGGATGTTTTAGCATCTAAAGCTTCTCAAGACCTGCAAGTCAAAGTTGCCCTATGAATTACAAACACCTCAGCCAGAACGAAAGATACCAGATTTACGCATTACTGCGAGCTGGTCAGACACAAACCAAGATAGCTAGCATTTTGGGACGCCACAAATCCACCATCAGCCGTGAACTGAAGCTGGGGTCAGGCCTTTGTAGCTACCGCCCCAAACAAGCCTGCGCTTTAGCCGCCAAGCGCGCTAAGAGCAGCCGCAATGCCACCCAAATA
This sequence comes from Polaromonas sp., assembly GCA_043721235.1. Lineage (GTDB taxonomy): Bacteria > Pseudomonadota > Gammaproteobacteria > Burkholderiales > Burkholderiaceae_C > JAAFIP01. The sequence continues at coordinate 505 of JAYSRE010000245.1, forward strand.
GCACCTTGGGTGCTGGATATGGCCAGCTATATGCTGAATTTGCAATGGAGTCCTGAGCAGATTGCGGGCAAACTACCCATCAGCCATGAAACACTGTATTTACGCATCTATGCCGATCAGGCTCACAAAGGTGAGCTTTACAAGAACCTGCGCTGCCAAAAGAAATGCCGAAAGCGCTACGGTACAGGCTATGAGCGACGCGGCCAGATCATTGGCAGGCGCTCGATTGAAGAGCGCCCAGCGCATATTGAGGATCGCAGCCAGATTGGACATTGGGAGGCTGATACCGTGATCGGGGTGAATCACAAACACGCCATCGTGACATTGGTCGAACGCAAAAGCGGTTATGCCGTGATTGCCAAAGTACAAAACAAGACTGCCAAGTTGGTCAGTAAATCCATTGTCAAGCTGCTAGAACCATATAAAGCCAAGGTTAAAACCCTGACTTATGACAATGGCAAAGAGTTTGCAAAACATGCCTGGATTGATAAAAAACTCAGCAGCACGGGTTACTTTGCCAGACCGTATTGCAGTTGGCAGCGCGGCTCGAACGAGAACTTCAATGGCTTATTGCGTCAATATGTACCGAAGAAGCGATTAATGTCTACAGTCACTGATGAAGAAATTACAATGATACAAAACCGATTGAATTATCGACCTCGCAAAAGATTAGGATTTAAAACCCCGCACGAGGTGTTTCATCAGTCTTTAAACCGTGTTGCACTTCGTGCTTGAATCCGCCCTGTTATTAATTAACTGCTTTGCATGGTGCTGCAAATGATCCGCTATAAAGCTAGCAACGAAGTAATAGCCGTGATCATAGCTAGCGTGGCAACGCAATGTCAGAGCTTGATTTACAGTAATGCAAGCCGCTTCAAAAAGATATGGGTGTAGTTGATCTTGCAAAAACTTATCAGCTAAACCTTGATCTATCAAAATGCCAGCTGGGTAGGGCGCAGTTGTTTGTGCAAGCATCAGTTCGCAGGCATCATGCGCGAGCCAGCTTTGACGATCTGAACCCAAATAGCCAGAAAACGCTTTTTCACCCCACGGGCATGGTACTGTTCGCGAGGCGGGCGCACAAATTGGCGCAAACGCTGAAACTGATTTAAAGATATTTGGATGGCGCAAAGCGAGAGTTAGTGCACCATGGCCACCCATTGAGTGACCAAAAATACCGAGCTGGTTGGCAGCTATCGGTAGTAATTGCGCGATCAGCGGTAGCAATTCCTTCATCAGGTAACTCTCCATGCGCCAGTGTTTAGCCCAAGGCGCTTGGGTAGCATCTAAATAAAACCCTGCACCAACGCCAAAATCCCAGTTATCTGACTCGCCTGTTACATTCGCACCGCGCGGGCTGGTGTCTGGTGCAATCAAAGCCAAACCCAACTTGGCAGCCATGCGCTGAGCGCCAGCTTTGGCCATGAAGGTCTCTTCATTGCAGGTTAACCCCGCCAAATACAGAATGGCAGGGACGGGAAAATTCTTTGCTTGCGGCGGCAAAAATACCGAGAAGCGCATGGGCAGGCCAATTTCTTTCGATGCGTGCTCGTAAAAGCGCTGTTTACCCCCAAAACAGGCATGTTCTGAGAGAATTTTGAGTCCTTCGGACATGTGGTTTCGTCGTGTTAAAAGTGAATCACTGTACGAATCGACTTGCCCTCATGCATCAAGTCGAAAGCGTCGTTGATCTGCTCCAGCGGCATGTTGTGGGTGATGAAGGGATCCAGATCGATGTCGCCGCGCATGGCGTCTTCCACCATACCGGGTAGCTGCGTGCGGCCCTTCACGCCACCAAACGCACTACCGCGCCAGACGCGACCCGTGACCAACTGGAAAGGGCGAGTGGCGATTTCCTGGCCTGCTCCCGCCACACCAATGATGATGGATTCGCCCCAACCTTTGTGGCAGCATTCCAAGGCGGCGCGCATCACATGGACATTGCCGATGCACTCAAAGCTGAATTCCACGCCGCCGTCGGTCATTTCGACGATGA
>JAYSRE010000246.1:0-2484 GCA_043721235.1 Polaromonas sp.
TTTTCCCATAGTCGAAAAAGCGGGCGTTCCTTATCTTGCACCATCGACTGGTGCAATGTCTTTGCATGCACCGGTTAAAAAGCATATTTTCAACGTGCGTGCGCCCTACCAGGCTGAAGGCATCTTGGCCGTAAAGCACTTAAGCTCGATAGGTATTACACGCATTGGGGTGGTGCATGTGGATGATGGTTTTGGCAAAGACGGCCTGGCGGGTGCCATCAAAGGCTTTGAGGCCGTTAGCGCCAAGCCCTTGTTTGTAGAGAAATACGACCGTACCAAGCCCGACCTGGTCCCCTTTGCCATACGCGCCGCTAAAGAAGAAGCCCAAGCTATTGTTTTTGTAGGCGCACCGGGCGCGGTTAAAGACTTTCTCACAGCTTTGCGTGCTGCGGGCTCAGGCGCGCAAGTGGTCACACTGTCTAACAACGCTGCGGGCAGCTTTGCCACTACGCTGGGCACCTATGCGCGCGGTGTGATCGTAACCCAGGTGTTTCCGGGTGAACGTAATTCGGGCCACCCATTTGTCAGTGAAGCCTTAACGCTGGCCGCCGCCAAAGGCATCAAAGAACTAACGCCCTCCATGCTAGAAGGTTTTGCCGCCGCCAAGGTGCTGGTAGAAGCCCTCAACCGCACAGGCCCCAACCCCACGCGCGAGAAACTGCAGCGCACCCTGGAAAACTTTAAACCCTACGACCTAGGCGGCAAACTGATCGTAGAGTTCACCCCTGCCGACCACACCGGCCTGCGCTATGCAGACCTGAGCATCATTGCCTACGATGGGAAATTTAAGCGTTGAGACTGCAAAATTTCACATACTAATTTGAATGTGTTTGCACGCTTAATATGCATCAACAGCAAGCTGTAAAAATTTCACACCATGGACTATCCATTCGAAATCCACCGCGTGCCTGGCGCGCAAGCCTTGGCCAAACTTGATGAACTCCGCAAGCGAGGGAAAGGCGTGGCAATTATTCTAGGTAATGAAGATACGTTCAAACGTATGGCTGAAAACATGGAACATAACGGAGACACCACTCACGAAGAGTTCTTCAAATCGGCACACAACCTAGACCCTTTACAGTGGCTAGATCAGCGAGAAGCAGAAGATCCCGAATACTACGATATTAAGCCGCAACAATGGCCAGAGCATGCGTCTCCCAACTGCAACTTGTCTGCACACTGCGACACGCTGACTCGCAAACCCTATGCGGAAGTTATTCTCACGGTCCTCCCAGCAGACGATACTTGGATGGCACCCTGCTATCTTCGTATTGGAAATTGGAACTCTGTGCCAAAGGCGGACGAGCATGCGGCTATGTTCAAGTACTGGAATGAACGCTTTGGCGCGACTGTTGCCTGCATTGCAGATGACGTTATCGAGTTCACCGTCACCAAGCCGCCCAAAACCAAGCCAGAGGCACTTGACCTTGCTAAACAACAGTTTATATACTGCGCTGATATCGTCCATCAGGGAGTTGATTCGATCGAAGCACTTGCCGCAACACTTCTCAATGCGCCAGTTTGGTACTTCTGGTGGGACTGACAGATATCTGGTCTAGGGGTTTGCTGTTGATATTGAATTTTTAACGCCCGCCCGGCGCACAGGCTACTTTAGACCACGCAAAAAACAATGTGACGAGTCGGGTTCGTCTCGATGAAAAATACTACGACAGGCGCGCGTTGTTTAAGCTAGCTAAACAAACACCTCAGTTCGCACGTGTTTTGGAGTATTTTTCGCGAAAGAGGTGCCCGGCTAGAATCCAGCTTAGCCGGAGAAAGCAGTAGCCCTGCAACCACCCAAAATTGACAAAGCGTACGTTATAGCGTACGATAAAATACTGAACTCGAAAGAAGTAAACCATGAACACCCTTACCGCCAGTGAGGCGCGCACCAATCTGTACCGGCTGATTGACGAAACTGCCCAGTCGCATGCGCCCATTACCATTTCTGGCAAGCGCAACAGTGCTGTGCTGGTGGCGGCAGAGGATTGGGGTGCGATTCAAGAGACTTTGTACCTGCTGGCCGTGCCGGGCATGCGCGAATCCATCAAGGCGGGCATGAAGGAGCCACTGGCAAAAAGTGCCAAGGCGTTGAAGTGGTGAGCAGGCAGGTGGTGAGGTGAGCTGGGAAGTCGTATTTGCCAAGCACGCGCTTAAAGATGCCAAAAAACTGGCCGCTAGCGGGCTGAAACCTAAGGCGCAAGAGTTGCTGGCCGTACTGGCCCACGACCCGTTTCAAAACCCGCCGCCCTATGAAAAACTGGTGGGCGACCTAGCAGGGGCCTACTCGCGCCGCATCAATATTCAGCACCGTTTGGTGTATGAAGTATTTGCCAAAGAAAAAACTGTGCGTGTGCTGCGCATGTGGACGCATTACGAGTAGGCACACCAGGCCCATTAATCCGCCCTAATCCGCCTTAATCCGCCTTAATCCGCCTTAATCCCGTTGTCTTTGACCACCTTAGCCCAAATATCCATCTGCTT
>JAYSRE010000247.1:0-2475 GCA_043721235.1 Polaromonas sp.
CTAGCCGAATGGGCCGCCCAGCCCATCACCCTGCGCGAGCGCCTGCAACACCTGCCCCCGCTAGACGTGCACGGCCTGCGCCAGTGCCAGATAGAGGCGGTAACCCACCTGGAAAAGTCCCACGCGCAAGATCTGCCCCGCGCCCTTATCCAAATGGCCACCGGCGCTGGCAAAACCTTTACCGCCGCCACCTTTGCCTACCGCCTTATCAAGCACGCTGGTGCGCGCCGCATCCTATTTCTAGTAGACCGCACCAACCTGGCCGAGCAAACCATGGCCGAGTTTGACCAGTACACCCTGCCTGGCGATGGCCGCAAGTTCACGCAGGTGTACAACGTGCAGCACCTTCAGGGCCCGCATATCGACCCGGTGGCACGGGTGACCATTGCCACCATGCAGCGCGTGTACAGCATGCTGCGCGGGGAAGAGCTGCCAGAGGGTGCCGACGACCTCACTGGCGCAGAAGCCGCCAAAGTGATCGTGGCCCCGAACGGCAAAGGGGTAGATGTAGCCTACAACCCCACCATCCCGATCGAAACCTTCGACTTCATCGTTACCGACGAATGCCACCGCAGCATTTACAACCTATGGCGACAAGTGCTGGAATATTTTGACGCGCACCTTATTGGCCTAACGGCCACACCGTCTAAGCAAACCATCGGCTTCTTCAACCAAAACCTAGTGATGGAATACGGCTACGAGCGCGCCGTGCTGGACAAGGTGAACGTAGACCACATTGTTTGGCGCATTAAAACCGAGGTATCCCAAGACGGCGGCAAGGTAGACGCGGGCTTGTTTGTAGACAAACGCGACCGCCACACCCGTGCCCAGCGCTGGGAACAACTGGACGAAGACCTTGAATTTAAACCCACCGAGCTAGACCGCAGCATCGTAGTGCCCAGCCAAATTCGCACCGTGCTGCAGGCGTTTCAAGCCGCTGTGCCCGCTTTGTTCCCAGGCCGCAGCATGCTGCCCAAAACCCTTATTTTTGCCAAAGACGACGCGCACGCCGAAGACATTGTGGCCATGGTGAAAGAGGTTTTTGGCAAGGGTGACGAGTTTTGCAGCAAGATCACCCACAAATACTTTGACAAAGCCGAGCGCACCTACAAAAAGCCCAAAGACCTCATCACCGCCTTTCGCAACAGCCCCGCCCTACGCGTAGCGGTCACGGTGGACATGATAGCCACCGGCACCGACATCAAAGCACTGGAATGCCTGGTCTTTATGCGCGACGTAAAAAGCCGCACCTATTTTGAACAAATGAAAGGCCGTGGCACCCGCACCATCAGCGCGACAGATCTGCAAGCCCGCAGCGGCATAGAGGCCGCAGACAAAGACCGCTTTGTGATATTCGACGCAGTAGGCGTGACCGAAAGCATCAAAACCGACAGCGCCCCGCTAGACCGTGAGCCGGGCGTAAACTTTAAAGACCTGATGCTGCGCGTCGCCTTTGGCGACCAAACCCAGGGCAGCCTGCTCAGCCTGGCCAGCCGCGTGGTGCGGCTAGACAGCCAGCTAGACGCGCCGCAGCGCAAACAGGTGCGCCAAGTGCTGGCCGCCAGCGGCTTTGCAGGGCTAGATTTAACAGAGATAGCCCAAAACCTGCGCCGCGTGAGCGATGCAGACGAATTGGCAAATACTATAGAAACTATAGCTAAAGACCCAATAAATACTTGGACTACAAGCGGTTTTAGCTATGAAAACACCCAGAAAGCACTGGTAGACGAGGCCTGTAAGCCCTTTTGCGACCCCGCGCTGCGCAATTTGCTAGAAAACCTCAAGCTGCGCAATGAACAAACCATCGCCACCGCCGTCATCGACACGCTGCTGATCAGCCAGCTAGACCAAGCAGCCCGCGACAAAGCCAGCAGCCTCACGCAAAACTTTGCCGCATTTATAGAGCAACACCACGCCGAGATAGAAGCCCTGCAAGTGCTGTACAGCCGCCCCCGCCGCCTGCGCCTCACCGACGCCATGCTAGAAGACCTGGAAGCCAAGCTAAAGGCAAGCCCCGACCACTTCACCAAAGAAGCCCTGTGGCGCGCCTACCAAATTCAGGCCGAGCTGCCAGCGACGGGCAATGATGCCGATTCAGATGGCAAACCCTCAGCGGTGCAGGCCTTTAAAGCGTTAACTAACGTGCAGGGCAAGGTGCATGGCAAAGTGCAGCGCGTCACCGACCTTATCAGCCTGGTGCGCTACGCCATGCACACCGCCCCCGTGCTAGAACCGTTTGAGGCCCACGTACACGCCCGCTACGCCACCTGGCTAGCCGCCAAATCTGCCGCTGGCGTGGTGTTTACAGACGACGAAAAAAGCTGGCTAGCCAAAATGCGCGACCGCATCATCGCCAGCGGCAGCATAGACCGCAACGCCTTGAGCGCCAGCAACGACCTAGGCCCCGCCTGGCGCGTCTTTGGCGAACGGCTGGACGCGGTGATGGATGAATTGAATGAGGTATTGGTTTGAAAA
>JAYSRE010000248.1:0-17787 GCA_043721235.1 Polaromonas sp.
CTGCTGCTGACGGGCCGCGTGCAGTGGGCTCGGCTGGCTGGTGAGCCTGCTGACCACCCTGCGCACAGCATTACATCGCTCAGTGGCTTTGATGTATCAGGTGCCAGTGGCGCTGCATTGGGCGACTTGCACGACAGCATGACGGCCGTGGTGGCCGACGAGCGCAGGCGCATAGCCCAAGATATTCACGACGGGGTGGGCTCACAGCTGGTAGGCTTGATCGCCAGCTTGGACACCAGCTTGCCTCTGAACCGACGTATTGTGCTGGGCCTGGAGCGTTGCTTGCTGGATTTAAAAATCACAGTAGACAACGTAGAAGGCAGCGACGACAGCGATACCAATATTTTTGATGCCTTGGGGCGCATGCGTTACCGCTTCCAGCCTTCTTTGACCCGTGCAGGCATGCGCATGGTGTGGAAGGTGGATGTGGCTGGCCCGCTGATGGCGGTGCGACCGTCGCAGCTGGTGCATTTGGTCAGAATTGTGCAAGAAAGTTTGGCCAATGTGCTGCTGCATTCTGAGGCCAACATCGTGCGCTTGGTCTGCCGCTACGAAGACCAGCCCAACCCCCACATGCTGCTAGAAGTGTTTGACAACGGCAAAGGCATGGGGCAGCGCGTGCCTGATGAATGGGTGGGCAAAGGCTTGTCGGGCATGAAAGAGCGTGCGCAGCGCATAGGTGCGCAACTGGTGATCGGTACCAAGGCGGGCGTAGGAACCCGTGTGCGGCTGATTTTGCCGCTGGCTGCGGGCTAAAAGCGTGATAGTGCTGTCTGCGCTGGTGTGCTTGCACGCAGCGCCTGCGCGCAGGCGTAGCCGCTGGCCCAAGCCCATTGAAAGTTGTAGCCGCCTAACCAGCCAGTAACGTCGACCACTTCGCCAATAAAGTACAGGCCGGGGGATTTTTGACTTTCCATGGTTTGGCCAGACAGTTCTCGGGTGTCCACACCGCCTGCGGTGACCTCGGCTTTTTTGTAGCCTTCGCTACCGCTGGGGGTGATCTGCCAGCTGCGCAGGCTATCGGCCAGACTGTCCAAGGCTTTGTCAGAGGCTTCGTTGACTGGGCGCTGCCAGGCGGCATCGCGCGCGGCCCAGGTGTCGGCCAGGCGGGCTGGGAAGGGGGCCTCGGGTGTGGACAGGGCACCTGCTAGCTCGTTGGCAATGAGCTTGCGGGAGCGGGCCTTGGCGCTGCGCAAAGCGGCGGCTATGTCGTGGCTGGGCCGCAGGTTGATGGTGATGGGGTTGTGCGCGGCCCAGTAGCTGGAGATTTGCAGCACAGCAGGGCCAGACAGGCCGCGGTGGGTGAAGAGCAGGTCTTCGTTGAATTCGCCTTTATTTGTAGCTTTGCCTGCACCACTTAGGGTTGTTTTGTTGTTGTTTTTGCTATCACCTGTACTAATGTGCACTGGCAGTGACAAACCTGCCAGCGGCACAAACGGCAGCCACTGCGTTTCGTCAAAAGTAAGCGGCACCAAGGCCGGGCGTAGCGGCACTATGCGGTGGCCAAACTGCTGGGCTAGGCGTTGACCAAAGTCGGTAGCGCCAATTTTGGGAATACTTAAACCACCGGTGGCGATGACCACATTGGCAGCATGTATGGTTCCCCTGTCACTCTTAATTTCATAGCTGCTTATAGAGCATTTCCTCGGGCCAGAGGCCGAATTAGCTTCGATAAACTCAACTGAGTGTACTTGGCATGGCTGCCAGCGCTCAACCCCACCGGCAGTGCATTCAGCCAGCAGCATGGTGATCAAATCCTCTGCCGAATGGTCACAAAACAACTGGCCTTTGTGCTTTTCGTGCCACGCAATGCTGTGCCGGTGCATGAGTGCCAAAAAGTCTTGTGGTGTGTAACGCGACAGCGCGCTGCGGCAAAAGCGGGGGTTCTCTGATATGAAATGCTTATCAGGGGCGCGCACGTCTAATTCACGGTTGGTAAAGTTGGCCCGCCCGCCGCCAGAGATACGAATTTTCTCGGCCACTTTAGCGTAGTGGTCAACCAGCAAAACCTTCAACCCACGCTGACCAGCAACTCCCGCACAAAACAAACCCGCTGCGCCAGCGCCGATGATGACTACGTCGTAATGCATGGTGTTTATGGTGGCTCGGTCAAAAAATCCCCGCATCCCGCATTGGTAAGCTCAAGCCTTCCAGGTAAACGGAAACTTAAACTGCCTGAAAAATCCATTGGGCACATAGTCGCCTTTAACCCCGTACTGCGCAGGCCAGATTTTGTCGCTTTTGGCTGCCGTGCCAAACAGGTAGTCTAAAAACGCATAGTGTGCTGCGTAGTTGGTGTCCAAGGCTTCTTTGTCTTGGCTGTGGTGCCAGTGGTGAAAGTTGGGGGTGACAATGATGTAGCGCAGCGGCCCTAAGCGCACGTTCACATTGCAGTGGTTAAACACGGCTTGAAAGCCCACCACCACGATGTACATGTCGATCACTTCTTTGCTAAAGCCCAGTACAAAGATAATGCCCAGCACCAAGGTGCGGGTGAGCACCAGCTCTAAGATGTGCTGGCGCGAGCCTGCCAGCCAGTCCATGAACTTGCTGCTGTGGTGCACCGCGTGCAGCCGCCATAGCCAGGTCTCATGGTAGGCGCGGTGGGTCCAGTACTGCACCAGGTCAGCGGCCAAAATAATCAGCAGCAGTTCAAACACAAACGGCAGGTTTTGAATCCACGCTTGCAGTTCGTTCTTTACTGCCCAGCCAAACGCTTTGTGCACCACCAGGTTGGTAGCCAGTAGCACAAAGCCCACAATCATGTGGTTGACAATAAAGTGGTGAAAGTCGGTTTGCCATTCGGGCCGAAACACTGGCTGCTTTTTGCGGTGCGGGAATAGCTTTTCAATGAAGATAAAAATCAGCGATGAGCCGAGCAAGTCCAGGATAAACCAGTCTAGGCCAATGTAGGGCGTATGGTCGGCAAAGTCATTGACAGGCACCTTATGGCCGCCTAAAAACGCCGTAAGCGCTACCAGTGCAAAGGCCGCGGTGCTAAGCCAGCGTGCGCGGCCAAAAATAATGTTGACCAAACTAATACCGCCTGCAATGGCCAGCGCAGTGAGCATGAGCTTGCGAATAACTTCCACGTTATAGCTTTGGCGCAGCTGTGGGGTGGTGAGGTATTCAGGGAAGTGAAACGCCAGCACGCCCAGAAAGCACAAAATGCCCAGGCTCAGCGCAATAATGCCGCTGATCAGCCCGTGGCCCCTTTTCAGCTCGCCATGGCCTTCGGTCAGTTGGTTAAGTTTTTCTAGCATGTGGTTTGCGCAGTAAAGCCTGTTAAAAATAGGTTTAAGCCAAGTGTAGCCTGCCTGTGTCTGCTGTTAGGACGTGTAATATGGCTTCTGATATGAAAAACCGCACACTTACAGCTGCATTGTCGCCCGAAGATATTTCCCGCGTGATTGAAATGGCCTGGGAAGACCGCACTGCGTTTGAGGCCATCGAGGTGCAGTTTGGCCTGAACGAGTCGGCTGTGGTAGCGCTGATGCGCACGCAGATGAAGCTGGGTTCTTTCAAAATGTGGCGCAAGCGCATGAAGGGCCGCATCACCAAACATGAGGCGCTGCGGCCAGCTGAAATGAACGATGCCAAACGTCATAAAGCAGCGCACCGCATTGCGCAGCGGTAGTGCTATTTTAAGTATAGCAAACTGTTTAGCATTTCCTTGGGCGATAGGGCTAAACACTATCTCACCCGGAGCTGACCAAGTCCAACATCCTCAGACACTTCAGCAGCTCCTAAAGCTGCCAACCCCCGCAGCACATTGCCCACCACTATCACACTAGGGCTGGGCAATTGCGCTTGGTCAATTGTGCTGCGCAGGTTGGCCAAGGTCGTCACGGCGTGGCGCTGGGTGGGCAGGCTGGCGTTGTGGATGATGGCTACTGGCGTGTCAAACGGCAAGCCCAACAACAGGCTATCTTGAATGTGTTGCGAACCACTCACACCCATGTAAATCACCAAGGTCAGCTTGGCTTGCGCTGCCGTGGCGGCCAGCAAAGGCCAGTCGGTGCCAGCGTCTCCCGGTTTGGCGTGGCCGGTAATGAAAACTACGCCATGTGCATGGTCGCGGTGGGTGAGCGGTATGTTCAGCGAGGTCAGTGCGGCCAAGCCCGAGGTGATGCCGTTGACCACATGGGCCTGGACGCCCGCAGCATGCAAGGCTTCAATTTCTTCGCCGCCCCGGCCAAAAATGAACGGGTCGCCACCTTTGAGGCGCACCACAGTTTCGCCTTCGCGGGCGGCCATCGCCATCAGCTTTTCAATGAAGGCTTGCGGCGTGCTTTTGCAGCCGCCGCGTTTGCCGACGTGCACAATGCGGGCGCTGGGCTGGGCGTGTTGCAGCACGGCTTCATTGACCAGGTCGTCTACCAAAATAACGGTGGCCGAGGCAATTGCTTTCACCGCTTTGAGCGTGAGCAGGTCTGGGTCGCCAGGGCCCGCGCCGACCAGCAGCACTTTGCCTAGGGTTTTGTTGCTGTTTAAATTAAGGTTATACATCTTGTTGTAAGACACTGTTGGGGCCTTTCGCTGGTACGCTTTTGATTTGCTCTACCAGTTGCAAGATGTGTTCCACTTGCAGCGCTATCGGCATGGGTATGGGTTTGTGGCCCAGTAACACGTCGTGGATGTACTGTGCAGTGCTGTCTGCATCAATGGCTTTGGGCAGGTCGGGCAGGGTGGCTAGCGTGCCTGCTTGCGCTGCGTGCAGCACGCTGTGCAGACCCTGCACAAAGCCGTCCATTTGCGGTGCACGGCGGGCATCGGCTACGGCCTCGCCTTCGGTGCCACGCAGCAGCATAGCGTGGCCGCATGTGAGCTGCAGCGTGGCGGTCATGCTGTGCAAATATTCGGGGTGGGTGTAACTGGTGACCACCAAAGCCTGGGCACTGGTGGTGGGGTTCATCAGCTTTACCAAGCTGTGCGCACTGTTGCGCAGGCCTACGGCCCGGCGCACGTCCAGCAGGCGCTTGATGGCGGGGCTTAGCGCCTCGGTTGCGGCGAAGTACAGCTCACCATGCGCTATTGAATGCGTAGCTGCCTGTGTAACATTTCCTTGGGCCAGTAGCCTATTTTGCTTTAAAAATACAGCTTCCAGTACGCTGTGGCTGCTAATGCGGCTGTCTTCGGTGGTGCAGCCGTGCAGCAGCACGCCAAAACCGTGCGCGGCACCCTCGCGTGCCAGCAAGGCCCCCAGCAGGGGGGTTAGCACGGGCAGGCGGCGTGCGCCGTTGTAGCTTGGAATCACCACCACCGGGCCTTGCACGGGCAGTTTGGCCAGCCGTGCGTGTACTGCGTCTAAAAAGCCGGCCATTTCTTCTGGCGTTTCGCCTTTGATGCGCATGGCCAGGCAAAAGCCACCTATTTCTAGGTCGGTTACATGGCCGTCTAGCACCTGGCCCATCAAATCTGCCGCCTGCGCGCGCTCTAGTGGGCGTGCGCCGTCTTTGCCGCGGCCTATTTCTTTGATGTATTTTGCTATGCCCATGCGGCGTATTGTCGCCCAGGGCTCATGACTTTGGGTGATGTGCTTATGGCACGCTATTGCTGCACAGCAGGCTTGGCGGCTGCGGTGTCGGTGGTTTTGCGTGTCCACAGGTCCAGCAGATCCGTCGATGCTTGGTACCTGATGCCGTTGTCGATCAAAATTTCTTCTGTAGCGGCCAGCACTTTTTTATGCGGCAGCACGATGGACTCTCCTGCGCGCTGGTCAAATTTAATGACCACCAGCTCGTCTTGCAGGTCGCGCAGCATTTCTACCATGTGGCGCAGGCTGCGCACAGGCACGTCGTTGATGGAGTACACCACCGAGCCAAAGCGGTTGTCATAACCGGTAATCAAGCGGTGCGGAAAAAACGGTGCGCTGACCACCACCAGGTCTTCGCGGCTGGCATCGGGCTCGTCAGCCACGCGGGTTACCAGTGGCTGGGCATTAAAGGCATAGCTGTTCAGCGTGCCCGCATTGCTGTTAAAAAAGCCTCTGAATTCCCAAGTAGCCCGCGAAAAAACCATAGGGCCATACACAAAGTACGAGGGGTAAGTACCATTGAGTGCGCCCACCAAGCGCGGCCTGCTGACAGTGACGGGCACTTCAATGTCCAACGCCTTGCCACCGCGCACCACGGTCAGAGGCACCTTGCCATCTTTAGCCACCTTTTGCACATGGTACTGAAACTGCACGTTCACGTCGTTGGTTAAGCGCACAAAGCCTTGGTTGTCCAGCGCGGTGGTGCCAATGCGGGTGATGATATCCCACACTTTCAGTGGATAGCTTGCCTCGGGCGAGGCCGGGCGCTGCACCACCATGCCGCGTACCGTGCTGTCCACCTTTAAAAAGCTGCGCAGTGAGGGGTTTTCTAAGGTTTGCAGGTCGTCAAACATCGCCGGCTTGCCATCGTATTTGCCGTCGGCAATGTCAGTTAAAAACAGCTCCACTTCTTCGTTGGGAATGATGTAGCCAATGTTTTGTGCGCTGTTAACCATCCCAAACGCCACGCCAATCATTTTGTCGTCTGCAAACACCGGGCCACCACTGTTGCCAGGGTTAATGGCCGCGTCAATTTGTATGCGCAGCCCCGCTGTGGGAAAGTTATACGACACGTATTCAATGCGCGAGACAATGCCCTTGGTGATCGACAGCGAGTTGCCTCCCAGCGGGTAGCCGTAGGCCAATACTGCGTCTTTCACCTCGGGCAGCACGCTGGCGCGCACGGGCGGGGTGCGGGTGGCGAAAAAGCTGGGGTCTTCCAGTTCTAGCACTGCCAGGTCGATGCCGCGCGCAATCGCCACTACGCGCGCGGCCATGCGGTCGCCGCCCTCTTTAGCCCGCACTTCGACTTTGCTGGCATAGTTAACAACGTGGGCGTTGGTCAGTATGCGGTTGCCTTCAATCACTACGCCGGAGCCCGTAGATTCGGTGGGCGCAGCCTTGTTCCACGGGCGGTACAGGTCAGGTTGGCGGGCAGTGCTGAAAATGCGCACTACCGCGCTTTCCAGCTGGGCTGTGCGGCTGGTTTTGGGTGCTGTTTGCGCTGCGGCTGAAAAAGCAATCGACCCGCAGACAATTAAGGCCATGCTTACAAGAAGGCCTGGTACGAGGTGGGGCTTTAAAAAGTGTTTCATACAAAGTTTGCAAATGCAATAAATGAGGTTACATGGCACAACGTAGCTTACCAAAGCTTACCTCGTTTTACCTTGGTAAGGTGGGGCGGTGCGTGTAACAGTTCGGCCTGCTTACCTTAGGTTGTATGGGCAGCCAAGCCTGAATCGTTTCGTATGGTTTAGCTTTTAGGCGGGCACGGCCATGCTGGGTAGCGAAGGCTGCTGTGCACGCACCAAACGCCTAAGCTGTGGAATACAACTGCCGCAATTAGTTCCGCACCGCAAAGCGCTTTGCAGCTGCATTAGGCGCTCGCCATCACTGCCATGGCAGATTTGTAAGGTCTTTTCTATGGCACTTAGGTTCACATTAAAGCAGGCGCAGACTTGCGCGCTTTGGGCGGCTACTGCGCCAGGTGGTTTGGCGCCGGGGCTGAGTAACCATCTGCCGTAGGTGCTGGCATCCAGCTGGTCTTGTAGCAAGGTTTTTATCCATGCTTCGGCGCTGGTGTCACCGGCCAGCACAAAGCCTTGCAACTGCGCTGTGCCCGCTGCCCCTGCCGTGCTGCGCACCAATCTGGCGGTGCGGTGTTGGCCGCGTTTAGGGTCTGCATAGCGCAAACTGTCGTTGCCAGCCAAACCCAGCAGATTTTCGATGCGCGCCAGGGTATCGTCAGCTGGTGCGTAGGTGCTGGCTGCTCGAAACAGAATGCCGCGTTTGGCTGTATGCCCTGGGCTGGGGCTGTCGCTGCTGTTTTCTTCGCGGCCAAAAGGCACGCAGGTGGCAAATTCAAAGCGTGCCATCAGTGCTTGAAGGCCAGCGCGTGCCGTGTGGGCGCTACCCTCGGGCAACCAGGCAGCGGCCAGCAGCGTCCACGGCATTTCAGCGCGCAGTATTTTCACAGCAGCGTGTTTCAGCTCGGGTTGTTTGCTGCTGGGACAGTAGGCGCTGGTGGTGATAGCGTTTATGCCTGCAATAGGATCGCCACCGCTGCTACGACCACTGAGGTAGGCGCTGCCCCAATGCATGGCAATAAAAGCCTGGCCCATGCCAATCTCGTCGTTGCTTTGCACCGGCAGCATGATAGAGCCGCGCTTGCTGGTAACGTGCACTAAGTCGCCTTCTTTTAGCCTGCGGCGCACCATGTCTTGGCGGTTCATTTGCACGCTGGGTTCAGCCGCGTGGCCGAACAAACGGCCCAGTGTGCCAGTGCGGCTCATGCCATGCCATTGGTCGCGCAGCCGACCTGTGTTCAAGCTAAATGGGTAGCGCGAATCGCGCTGCTCTGAGGTGGGTGTGTAGACCGTGTTGACAAAGCTGGCTTTGCCGTTGGCTGTAGGGAAAATGCCGTCTTCGTACAGGCGCGCCTTGCCTACGACATCGCCTAGCTTGAAGGGCCATTGCTGCGCAGCTTGTTCAATTTTGGCGTAGGTTAAGCCAGTGATGTCGAGGTCGCGGCCCCGCGTGCTTTCGCGGTGTTCGTTCCAGATAACTTCGGCTGTGGGGTAGTCAAATAAATGTGATCTGACCCCATTTATGACCCCATTTAAACTACTTAATTGGCCTGCGAGGCGTTGAGCAAAATCTACGGCGATGCTCCAGTCATGGCGCGTCTCACCAGGAGCGGGTACTGCTGGCAGTACGCGGCTGATGCGGCGCTCGCTATTGGTGACAGTGCCGTCTTTTTCGCCCCAAGTGGTGGCCGGTAGCAGCAGGTCGGCGTACTGGCAAGTTTCGGCGGTGGCAAAAGCCTCTTGCACTATGACCAGGTCGCAGCGCTCTAGCGCGCGGCGCACAGTGGCCTGGTCGGGCATGCTTTGCGCGGGGTTGGTGCAGGCAATCCACAGCGCTTTGATCTCGCCGTCGGCTGCCGCCTGGAACATCTCGACAGCCGTCTTGCCTGGCTTGCTGGGGACATCTGCTACACCCCACAGCGCGGCCACTTCGGCGCGGTGCGCGGGGTTGGCCATGTCGCGGTGGGCGCTAATCAGGTTGGCCAAGCCGCCCACTTCACGACCACCCATGGCGTTGGGCTGGCCTGTGAGTGAGAATGGGCCCGCACCGGGTTTGCCAATCTGGCCAGTGGCCAAGTGCAGGTTAATCAAAGCTGCATTTTTAGCCGTGCCGCTGCTGGACTGGTTCAGGCCTTGGCAGTAAAGGCTTAGCGTTGAGCAGCGGGCGGCTTTGCCGCTGCCTACACCAGCAAACAGTTTGGCGGCGGCAAACAGGTCTGATTTGGTGATGCCGCAGGTCTGCGCTACCAGCTCAGGGGTGTAGTCGCGCACGGTGGCTTTCAAGTCGTCAAAACCTTGGGTGTGCGCCGCAATATAGGAGCTGTCTAGCCAGCCTTCCCAGAGCATGGTGTGCAGCATGCCGTTAAACAGCATCACATCGGTACCGGGCTGTACTGGCAGGTACAGGTCGGCTATTTCGGCAGTGTCTGTTTTGCGTGGATCTGCAAAAATAATTTTGAGCTGCGGGTTGTTTTTCTTTGCATCTTCAATACGGCGAAACAGTATGGGGTGGGCATACGCAGTGTTACTGCCCACTATGAATATAGTGTCGGCGTGGTTGACATCGTCGTAGCAGTTGGGAGGCGCGTCAGCACCCAGTGTTTGCTTGTAGCCCGCTACCGCGCTGCTCATGCACAAGCGCGAGTTGGTGTCGATGTTGTTGGTGCCAATCAACCCCTTGGCCAGCTTGTTGAAAACATAATAGTCTTCGGTCAGCAATTGGCCGCTCACGTAAAAGCCCACCGCATCAGGGCCATGCTCTGCGATGATTTGGGAAAATGTAGTGGCGGCAAAGCCTAGCGCATGGTTCCAGCTTACGGCTTTGGGTGCTGCAGTGCGGTGCTCCCGGCGCATGGGGTGCAGCAAACGTGTTTGCTTTGTAATAGGCGCGCTGGCCGTGAGGTGCAGGGTGGAGCCTTTGGTGCACAGACGGCCAAAGTTGGCAGGGTGGTCGGGGTCACCACGCACGCCGGTGATTTGCGCGCCCTGGCTTTCAATAATGACACCACAACCTACCCCGCAATAGGGGCAGGTCGATTTAGTTTCGCGCAAGCTCATGCAATTAAAGACGCTTTCAGTTCGGGGCCGGCCAATGGCTTGGCCAGGTCCATCGCGTGGGTGGCCAGCTCATGGCTGTCTAAATACACTTCTCCGTCGGTAACTTGCACAGCAAACTTGGGCGTGCAGCCTTCGTCTGGTGCCCGAGCGCAGCCATCTGCAAAACTAATGTTCCAGTTGTGCAAAGGGCAGGCTACGCTTTCACCGTGCACAATGCCTTGGGACAGCGGGCCGCCTTTGTGGGGGCAGCGGTCTAGCAGGGCGAATACTTTGTCTTCACTATTCCTGAAGACGGCCACATCCATGCCTTGTGCGCGCGTGATGCGGCGTGAGCCTAAGACAGGGATGTCTTTGACTAAGCAGATTTTTTTCCAGGTGATCATTTTGGTGGTTGGTTATTTGAGGTCGAAATCGGACTACCGGACGCGAAAGACGCTAAGGTTGCGCGAAGGACGCGAAATAAGAGAAAAATGAAGAAAAAATAAAATACAAGTTATTTAAAAAATAAAAATAAAAATAAAAATAAAAATAAAAATAAAAATAAAAATAAAAATAAAAATGCGACAATTTTTTTAGCATTCAATTAATTCAGCTCGGTTCAGTATTTTTTGTATTCCTTTCGCGTCCTTCGCGTAACCTTAGCGCTCTTCGCGTCCGGCAGTCCGTATTCAAATCTTCAAACAGCAATAGCCTCAAACTGGCGCGTGTCCACAGAAGCCTTGTCAAAGTCGAACCAGGGATCAGGCTCGCCATCCAGGGCGAATTGCAGGCGCTCCCACAGGGCTTTACGGCCTGCGTGGTCGTCCAGAATGCGTTTTTTCACATAGTCCAAACCCACGCGCGATACATAGTGCACGGTGCGCTCCAGGTACCAGCCTTCTTGGCGGTACAGCTCGCAGAAAGCGCCGGTGTATTCCAGCACTTCGGCTGCGGTTTTGACTTTGGTGAAAAAGTGGGCTACTTCGGTTTTGATGCCGCCGTTGCCAGCCACATACATTTCCCAGCCGCTGTCTACGCCAATGATGCCTACGTCTTTAATGCCGGCTTCTGCGCAGTTACGTGGGCAGCCTGATACTGCGAATTTAACTTTGTGCGGTGCGTACATGCGCCACATGGCGCGCTCCAGGTCTTTGCCCATTTGGGTGCTGTCTTGCGTGCCCATGCGGCACCATTCGCTGCCTACGCAGGTTTTTACGGTACGCAGGGCTTTGGCATAGGCATGGCCGCTGGGCATGCCGATGTCTTTCCACACGTTGACCAGGTCTTCTTTTTTCACACCCAACAGGTCGATGCGCTGGCCGCCAGTCACCTTGACGGTAGGGATGTTGTATTTGTCCACCGCATCGGCAATGCGGCGCAGCTCGCTGGAGGTGGTCTCGCCGCCCCACATGCGCGGAATCACGCTGTAGGTGCCATCTTTTTGAATGTTGGCGTGTGAGCGCTCGTTGATAAAGCGGCTTTGCGGGTCGTCTTTGGCTTCTTTGGGCCACGACGATGTGACGTAGTAGTTAACCGCAGGGCGGCAGCTGGCGCAGCCGTTGGGGGTTTTCCACTGCATCGCGTCGTACACGCTTTGGATGGTCAGCAGCTTGTGGGCCACAATAGTTTCGCGCACGGCTTGGTGGCCGTGGTCGGTGCAGCCGCACATGGCTTTGAGCTTGGGTGTGGCAGAGTAGTCGCCACCGGCGGTGAACATTAAAATTTGCTCAACCAAGCCAGTGCAAGAGCCGCAAGATGCGCTGGCCTTGGTGTGCTTTTTTACCTCGTCTAAAGTAAACAAACCCTTTTCGCGGATGGCTTTGCAAATGCTGCCTTTGTTAACACCGTTGCAGCCGCAGACCTCGTCGCTGTCTAGCATGCTGGCCGCTTTGGTGTGGCCTTGGTGGCCTACATCGCCAATGCCATTGTTGATGGCGGCTTCACCAAACATGAGTTTGTCACGGATGTCAGACACGTTTTTGCCAGCGCGCAGCAGTTTGAAGTAGTAGCTGCCGTCCACCGTGTCGCCATACAAACAGGCACCGATAAGTTTGTCGTCTTTGAGCACCAACTTTTTGTATACCCCGCCAAACGGGTCGCTCATGACAATTTCTTCAGTGCCTTCGCCGCCAGAAAAGTCGCCTGCACTGAACAGGTCAATGCCGGTGACTTTGAGCTTGGTAGAAGTTAACGAACCGCTGTAGCGGCCAATACCAAACTGCGCCAGATGGTTGGCGGCCACTTTGGCCTGTTCAAACAGGGGGGCCACCAAACCATAGGCAATGCCCCGGTGCGCCGCACATTCGCCTACGCTGTAAATACGTGCATCGGTAATGGTTTGCAGGGTGTCGTTCACCACAATGCCGCGGTCACAGTGCAGGCGCATGGCTTGGGCCAGCGCGGTGTTGGGCCGAATGCCCACCGCCATAATCACCAAGTCGGTCGGAATTTCAGTGCCGTCTTTGAACTGCAGCGCCATCACGCGGCCGCTTTTGCCGCCATCCGCATTGCCCATCAGCGCTTGGGTTTGGCCGCCCATCACAAATTTAAGGCCGCGTTCCTCCAGTGACTTTTGCAGCAAGCCGCCTGCGACAGCATCCAGCTGGCGCTCCATCAGTGTGGGCATCACGTGGACCACGGTAACCTGCATGCCGCGCAGCATCAGGCCATTAGCAGCCTCCAGGCCGAGCAAGCCGCCGCCGATAACCACCGCTTTTTTGTATTTGCTAGAAGCTTCGATCATGGCGTTGGTGTCGGCAATGTCGCGGTAGGCAATCACGCCCTCTAGGTCTTTGCCCGCAATAGGCAAAATAAACGGGTTTGAGCCCGTGCACATCAGCAGGCGGTCGTATTCCACCTCGGTGCCATCGTCAGCACGCACCGTGCGTTTTACGCGGTCAACCGCTACTACTTTTTTGCCTGCATGCAGGGTGATATTGTTTTCTTTGTACCAATCCCAGCTGTTTAGCACAATGTCATCGAGCGTTTGTTCGCCCGCCAATACAGGGCTGAGCAAGATGCGGTTGTAGTTGGGGTGGGGCTCTGCACCAAATACGGTTACGTCATACAGGTCGGGCGCAATCTTTAAAAGTTCTTCAATGGTGCGTACACCTGCCATGCCATTGCCCACCATCACTAACTTCGATTTCTTCACAAGGTTCCTTTGTATTGCGCTGTATTTTTAAGAGACAATGGTGCAAACCCCATGCCAAGCTGCACCACCTTTTGCGCACCAAGTTAGTGCAAATTTGTAAATTTCCCCATGACCGACCCCATTCGCCTTGCTAAACGCCTTGCTGAGCTGGTGCCCTGTTCGCGCAGCCAAGCCGAGCAGTACATTGAAGGCGGCTGGGTACGGGTGAACGGCCAGGTGCAAGAAAGCCCGCAGCACCGCGTCACCCACGAACGCATTGAGCTAGACCCCAACGCCACTTTGCTGGACAGCGTGCCCATGACCGTGCTGCTGCACAAGCCCGCTGGCTACGACTGGGGCGATGGACGCAAACCTGCCGGTGAGCTGCTGCTGGACGCACACCGCAGCAAGGCTGACCGCTCGGGCGTGCGCCTGCTGCAGCGCCACCTGCGCGAGCAAGTGTGCGTAACTCCGCTGGAGGCCGGGGCCAGTGGGCTGGTGGTGTTTACGCAAGATTTCCCGGTTCGCCGCAAGCTGTGGGACGATGCTGCAGGCGTTGAAAACGAAGTGATTGTGGACGTGACTGGCGCAGTGACTGAAGACACGCTGCGTGCGCTGAACCGTCCGCTGGTGCGTAACCAGCGGCCCGTGCTGCTGGCCAAAGTGGCCCTGAGCAAGCAAACCGAAGCGTTGACGGGGCTGCGCTTTGCGGTCAAAGGGGGCGAGCTGGGCGCGATTGCCATGGTGTGCGAGCACGCAGGGCTGGTGGTGGTGGGCATGAAGCGCATTCGCGTAGGCCGTGTGCCTTTGTCAGACTTGGCGCTGGGGCAATGGCGGTTTTTGCTGCCGCATGAACGGTTTTAAGCGCGTTTTAGCCCTGTCGCCCAAGGAAATGCTCAATAGTTAGCTATATATTTTATAGTAACGGCATATTGGCAAGGGCGGCGTTGGCAGGCTCAATTGTTCAGCAGGGCGGCTTAAACATAACTTCGGCAGGCACTGCTTTTGTGCACTGCACAATCTGCGTGCAAAACTGCGATCAGAAAATTGCCTTTAGAAAACTGCACTAAGCCTAGCAAATCAGCCACGTCCAGCATGCGCTGCGCTACATCGGCCAGCTTAAGGCCTTTGTACATGGCGGTTTTGCGCAGTTTGTCCTAGGCGGCCTGCTCGCTCAGACCTTGGCGGGCCATGAGGATGCCTTTGGCGCGGTCGATCACCTTGCGCTCTTGCAACTCGCCTTTGGCCTCTTTAATCTCGCGCAGCAAGCCTTGCTCACGCTCAAAGCGGGCCAGGGCCACGTCCAAAATCGGGCGAATGCGCTCAGGTGCCAGCCCCGCCACAATATAGGCTGAGACACCGGCGGCTACAGCATCCTTCACGTGCGCAGTGTCGTTGTCGTTGGTGAACATCACAATTGGGCGGCGGTCGTGGCGGGTGGCCATCACTACGTGCTCTAGCGCATCACGTGCATCGCTCTCGGCATCCACAATCACCATGTCGGGCTGTAATTGGGCCAGGCGCTGCACTAAAAAGCTGTCGGCAGGCAGCACGGCAATGAGGTTGTAGCCGTTTTCCAGCAAACCAATGCGCAGTTGGCGCGAGCGAGAGGCCTCTTGTAAGGCGTGTTCGTCTTGTTCATCGGGTGTGAGAGATAGGGGGGCCACCACCACGATGCGCAAATTGGGTGCCGCAGTGGCTAATTTAGTCTGCAAAAAATCGGATCCAGGTAAAAGCATGGGCTGGTTCGTGCAAAAATCGGGCCATATTGGGAGCGCTATGCTGATTTTAGGATTTGAGTCGTCGTGTGATGAAACCGGTGTGGCCTTGGTAGACGCTGCAAGCCCTGGCCTGCCCCGGCTGCTGGCCGCAGCACTGCACAGCCAAATTGCCATGCACCAAGCTTACGGCGGCGTGGTGCCCGAACTGGCCAGCCGCGACCATATTCGCCGTGTGATTCCACTAACAAAAGAAGTCATGGCCCAAGGAAATGCTGCACAGTCAGCTATTGATATAGTAGCGTTTACACGCGGTCCGGGCTTGGCTGGTGCGCTGCTGGTAGGCGCTGGCGCGGCCTGCGCCATGGCGGCTGCGTGGGGCAAACCCGTGGTGGGCGTGCACCATTTAGAGGGGCATTTGCTGTCGCCATTTTTAAGCGCCGATCCGCCGCAATTTCCGTTTGTGGCGCTGCTGGTCTCTGGCGGACATACCCAGCTGATGCGGGTGGACGGCGTAGGCCGGTACCAGCTGTTGGGCGAGACCATCGACGACGCAGCCGGGGAGGCGTTTGACAAATCGGCCAAACTGCTAGGCCTGGGCTACCCCGGTGGCCCAGCCCTGGCCCTGCTGGCCGAGCAGGGCGACCCAGCGGCCTACAAGCTGCCGCGCCCGCTGCTGCACAGCGAAGGCCTTGATTTTTCTTTTGCAGGCCTTAAAACAGCGGTATTGACCCAGGTAAAGCGCTTGGTGCACGACGTGCCCGAGGGCGCGCGCGTGCGTGCCGACCTGCTGGGCACGCTGACCGCACAAACCCGCGCTGACCTGGCTGCCAGCACCCAAGCCGCCATCACCGAAGTGCTGGTTAAAAAGTCGCTCAAAGCGTTGGTGGCCACAGGGCTCAAGCGCTTGGTGGTGGCAGGTGGGGTAGGGGCCAACACCTCCCTGCGCCAGCAGCTCAATGCAGCCTGCGCGGCCCGCAGTGTGCAGGTGCACTACCCCGAACTGCATTTGTGCACCGACAACGGTGCCATGATCGCCATGGCCGCCGCCATGCGCTGGCAACTAGGCATGGCCCAGCTTAGTACCGACTACGCTTTCAACGTCCAGCCGCGCTGGCCGCTGGATGCTTTAATGCACAATATTACCAGCTAAAACCCATTGTCGCCCAAGGAAATGCTGCATAGTTAGCTATTAAAAATATAGTGCTACGGGCGCGCACTGCACACAAACCAGCCTGTGAAACACGCGCCTGCGGATCACCAGTTATCTGACCGCATGATACTTTCCCATTTGCTGTTGGCTACACGGTACACGCTGACCACACCGTAGCGCTGCTCGCCTTTGTCGGTCCATTTCATGGAGCCGGTGACAGGCGCATAGCCATCGACCTTGCGCATGGCCTCGGTGATTTTGGCGGGGTCAACACTGCCTGCCCTTCTAATGGCGTTGGCCAGTATGTGGGTCACATCGTAGGTGTAGTGGCCGCCATAGGCTGGTGGTACCTTGAAGGCGGCTTGGTAGGCGGCTAAAAATGCCTGGCCACCTGGAAATTCGTTGGCTTCCAGCACAATCGAGGTGGCGTAAAACGCACCCACATTGCCGGTTTCTTTGATCATTTCTGTGGTTTTGATCATGTCCGTACCCAAAATCGTAATTTGCTTGTTGTAGCCGATTTTGGTTAAATTCGCAATCAAACCCACCAGCTGAAAGTCGTTGAGTGTGCTGACCACCACTTGCACGCCATCGGCCTTGAGCTTGTCTGCCAGTGCCGGAAAATCTTTGGTTTTGTCGTCAAAGCTCTGGCGAAGGGCGACAGTTTTTTTACCTTTGAGCTGTTCGGCAGCTGCGTTGGCTAAGCCTATGCCGTACAGGGTGCCATCGTCTATCACTGCAAACTTGGTGCCTTCAATTTGGCTGGCTGCAAACGAGCCTACCGCGCGGGCTTGCAGGTCGTCATTGGCCACCAGGCGCAGGGTGGTGGGAAAACCCAGCTGGGTAAATTTAGGGTTGCTGGAGATCGCCAGTTGGACAATGCCTTTTTCAGCGTATATAGGTGCTGCTGCAATGCTGACACCAGAGTTTAAGTGGCCAATCACCGCCACTACACCCGCATCTACCAAGACCTGGGCCACTTTTTTGCCTTCTTCGGCGTTGGCTTTGTCATCTACGGCCACCATTTCCAGCGTAACAATTTTGCCGTTAACTTTGAAGCCTTGCTTGTTAAGCTCATCGATCGCCATTTGCACACCATTAGCCAAGTCTTTGCCTAGCGCTGCCAAGCCGCCAGACATAGGTTGCGCCACCCCGATTTTGATGGTGTCGGGTACACGGTTGCAGCCGCTTAATGGCAAGGCTAGAGCACAAAGTACTGCAGCACCCAAGGCGCTGCGGCGTGAGAAACAATCCATGGTGAGTATCTCCTAAGGTGATATTTGCAAACAGTTGCAAGTATCAACGAATAACGCAGGCAGGGTGTAGTTATTTTTGCCTAGGGCTAACACCTAAGCGGGCGCAAACTTGCATAGGCCAAAGCAGCATTGAAACCGCGCAGGGTTTATGCCGGTAGCTGGGTGTACTGCGCAGCCAGCGCGGTAAAAGCGGCTGATTGCGGGTCGACTTGGGTCTCATTCTGCAAAATCTGGGCCACCTGGGCCGCCAAGCTGGCAGCCAAACGGGCATCTAAAAACAGCATGCGGCTGCGCCGCGCCAGCACATCTTCTACCGTGCGGGCAAATTCAAAGCGGGCCGCGTAGCGCACCATGGCCTCGGTCAAGCCG
>JAYSRE010000249.1:0-17772 GCA_043721235.1 Polaromonas sp.
CTTCGAGCAGCTGAGCCCGCACTGCTGGGCATACACGGCTGAGGGTGACCCGAATTCCGGCGTGATCATTGGCGACAAATTCATCATGGTCAGTGACGCTACTGCCACGCCGGTAATGGCGCAAGACTTGATTGCGCGCATTCGCACAGTAAGTGACAAGCCCATCAAATACGTGCTGCTGACCCACTACCACGCCGTGCGCGTGCTGGGGGCCAGTGCCTACGCAGCCGAGGGCGCGACCGAAGTGATTGCCAGCCACGGTACCTACGGGCTGATAGTGGAGCGCGGCACGCAAGACATGCAAAGCGAGATCGAGCGCTTTCCGCGCCTGTTTCAAGGCCGTGAAAGCATCCCCGGCTTGACATGGCCCACCTTGGTGATGGGCGACGGCACGCCCGGCCGCCAAGGCTCGCTGACGGTGGACTTGGGCGGTGTGAAGGTGCACATCTGGCACCCCGGCGCAGGCCATACACGCGGCGACACCATTGCCTGGGTGGAAGAAGAAAAAGTGCTGTTCAGCGGTGACCTGGTGGAATACGAAGCCGGCGTGTACACCGGTGATGCGCAATTAGAGGAGTGGCCCGCCACCCTAGAAGCCCTGCGCGCATTGAGGGCCGAGGCCATCGTGCCCGGACGCGGCGAGGCTATGCAAGGCGCAGCCAATGTGGAAAAGGCGCTGGACTACACCAAGCGCTGGGTCGAGACACTGTACCAATGCGGCAAAGAAGCCGCGGCTCTTGGCCTGGACCTCAAAGCCGCCATGGCCCACACCCGCAAAAGCATGGACCCCCTCTTTGGCCATGTGTTTATCTACGAGCATTGCCTGCCCTTTGACGTGAGCCGCGCTTACGACGAAGCCAAGGGCATTAAAAACCCGCGCATCTGGACGGCCGAACGCGACAAAGACATGTGGGCTGCGCTGCAGGATTAATGCACTGGGCGAGTTACAGGGGGATGAAGACAGGCCGCGAAGTGCGCGAAGATTTCGCGAAAGACGCTAAAAAAGATAAAAAGAAAACCCAAATTTAGTGCGCAAAGTTTGTTAGTTTCATTTTAAATTTTTTGGTATTTTCTTTTTCGCGTCCTTGGCGCAACCTTCGCGCCCTTCGCGTCCAAAATCTCCGCCTTAAGCCACAAGCCCCCAGCTTAACGTGAAGACTGCGTATCCTTATCCGGCAGCAAAGTCACATTGCGCTCCTGTGCCATCAGTTCATCCAGCTGCTGGCGCCCCGCTTTGGCCAAGCTGATCAAGCGTTCTTCGTCTTGGTGGTACGGCCACATCTGCTCAATCTGCGCTAAGTTGTGGTCACGAAAGCGCTGTGCAGATAAATGGGCGTCTTCAGTGCTGTGCCCCAGCACTTTCATCACCTCTTCGGCGCTCAATAGTGACGATTCAAATGTCTCGCGCTGGATCAATGTCACGCCCTTAGCGCGCAGCTGGTAAAAATGCTGCACATTGCGTGCACGCACTACCAGTTGCAGCTTTGGAAAATGCTCTTTGCAAATGTCCACAATCTCCAGCGTCTGCGCTACATTGTCGATGGCCACAATCAGTACCTTGGCAGTGCCCGCGCCCGCGGTGCGCAGCAAATCTAGCCGCGTCGCATCGCCATAAAAAGCGCGGTAACCAAAGCGCATCAGCCCTTCAACCTGCTCAGCGTCATGGTCTAGCACCGTAGCTTTGTAGCCGTTGGCCGCCAATATACGCAAAATAATTTGACCATACCGACCAATGCCCGCCACGATGATGGGCGAGCTTTGCGGCTCGCTGATCTCGTCCATCTTACCAGAGCCGCAATCGGCATAGCGCGGCAGCAACAACTTATCAATAGCCACCAACACCAGCGGCGACAACAGCATCGACAACGCTACCGCACCAATCAGTTGCGAGCTAAGCTCAGGCGTAAAAATCTTCAGCCCCTGCGCCTGCTGAAACACCACAAAAGCAAACTCACCGCCCTGCGCCAGCATCAGCGTAAAAATGGGCCGCTCTTGGTAGGCCAGCTTCATCACCCGCGCCATGGTGTAAATCACCACCGCTTTAAGCGCCATAAACGCAATCACAATGCCTGCAATCAGCCATGGCGATATGAGCAGGACACCAAAGTCAATGCCCATGCCCACCGCGATGAAGAACAAGCCCAGCAGCAGCCCTTTGAACGGTTCAATATCGGTCTCCAGCTCGCGGCGGTATTCACTTTCTGCCAGCAGCACACCGGCCAAAAAGGCCCCCAGTGCCATCGACAGCCCCACAAACTGCATCAACGCGGCAATACCCACCACCAGCAGCAAGGCGGCTGCGGTAAAAATCTCGGGTGTTTTGCTGCGCGCAATCCACCTGAACAGGGGCCGCATGAGCAGCCTGCCGCCCAAAATAATGCCCATAATCGCAGCAATCGCCTTAGCAGCCTCCAGCCATGCATTGCCCCCGCTGCCTGCCTCTCCCACTGCCAGCAGCGGTAGCAAAGCCAAGATGGGAATAGCCGCCACGTCTTGGAACAGCAGCACCGCAAACGCCGACTGCCCTGAGGGCGTAGCCAACTGGTTGCGCTCACCCAGCACCTGCAGCGCAACCGCTGTGGACGACAGCGCCAAGCCCAGGGCCGCCACCAAAAGTACTTTCCAAGTGTAATTTAGGCCGCTCGCCCAAGGAAATGCTGCATAACTAGCTATAAATAAAATAGCGGTGCAGGCCAGCACCTGCAGTAGCCCCCAGCCAAATATAGGCCGCCGCATGCTCCATAGCCGCTGCGGCTCTAGCTCCAGCCCCACCAAAAACAGCATCAACACCACACCAAATTCAGCAAAATGCAAAATGCTCTTCACATCTGTGACCAAGCCCAAACCCCAAGGCCCAATGGCCATGCCCGCAACCAAATAGCCAATGATCGAGCCCAGGCCCAGTGCTTTAGACAGCGGCACCACCACGACAGCCGCAGCCAGGTAAATGAGCGTATTAATTAGCCAGGGTGAGTGTTCCATCGGGGAAGCTTAGCCGATCTTGGTATATTCACCTGCATTGCACATTTTGAGAGCTATATGTTAGATACCACCACACCCCGCGCCCAACCTGATTTGCCCGACCGTTTATGCACCGACCCCCGCAGCCCGCACCATGTGGCGGCGGTGTTTGAGCACAACATCGGCATTCGTTTGAACGACAAAGAACGCCAAGACGTGGAGGAGTACTGCATTAGCGAGGGCTGGGTCAAGGTAGCTGCTGGCAAGACGGTAGACCGCAAAGGCCAGCCTTTAATGATCAAGCTCAAGGGCAAGGTGGCGGCGTTTTATAAGTAAAGCGGCTTGAAGGTAGTAGCCCGCTAACTTACGATGCCCTACTTGCCCTACTTGCCCTACTTGCCGTGCTCTGGCGCAGGCCACAGGCCACGGGGACGTACAAGTACAGCCACGATCATGGCCAGGGCTATCAGCAGCTGGCGCAAGATGCCTGCGTCTAAGCGGCCATCGGTCAACTCTTGCAGTGGGCCCACCACGTAGCGCAGCATTTCGGGCAACGCAGTCAGCAGCACGGCACCCAAAATGACCCCCGGAATATGGCCTATGCCGCCAAACACCACCATCGCCACAATCATCACCGACTCTTGCAGGCTGAACGATTCGGGTGAAATGAAGCCCTGGAACGCGCCAAACATGGCCCCCGCCACGCCGCCAAAGCTGGCACCCAAAGCAAAGGCCAGCAGCTTCATGTGGCGGGTGTTAATGCCCATGGCCTCTGCGGCCATCTCGTCATCACGAATCGCCATCCAGGCGCGGCCAATACGCGAGGCTTGCAGGCGGTAGCAAACGAAGATGGTGACCAGGGTTAGCGCTAAGAACAGGTAGTAGTATAGCGTGACAGACGAGATTACGTAGCCTGCTACCGTAAAGGGCTTGCCCAAGTTGATGCCAAAGATGCTCACAGCATCAATTTGGCCCAAACCGCGGGCACCGTTGGTGATGTTGACCGGATGGCCCAGGTTGTTGATGAAGATGCGCACAATTTCGCCAAAGCCCAGCGTCACGATAGCCAAGTAGTCGCCCCGCAGCTTGAGTGTGGGCGCCCCCAGCACAATGCCCAAAAACGCGGCCAGCACAGCGGCCAAAGGAATCACCACCCACCAAGGGGTGTGCAACCCGGCGGGAAACGCAGTCGCAATCCAGACAAAATAACCGGGCAGATGCTGAGAGCTGAGCAGCGCAAACAAATACGCTCCCACCGCATAAAACGCCACGTAGCCCAAGTCAAGCAAACCCGCATAACCCACCACAATATTCATGCCCAGCGCCATCATCACGTAAAGTAGGCACATATCTGCAATACGCACCCAGTGGTCACCGAAGCCCTGCAGCGCATGGGGCAAAACCAACAGCCCTGCCAGGGCGGCGTATTTTGCGGTAGCGTGGTGAAAATGCAAGAGTATCTACTCTACCGTCACACTTTTGGCCAAATTACGTGGTTTGTCCACATCGGTGCCGCGTGCGCACGCGGTGTGGTAAGCCAGCAGTTGCAGCGGCACCACATGCAAGTTGGGTGACAGCGCGCCGTAGTGTTCGGGCATGCGGATGACGTGTATGCCTTCGGCGTTGTCAATTTTAGAGTCGCTGTCGGCCAGCACGTAGAGCACGCCGCCACGGGCGCGCACTTCTTGCATATTGCTTTTGAGCTTTTCAATCAGCGCATCGTTGGGCGCTACGGTTACGACCGGCATTTCGCTGGTTACCAGGGCCAGTGGGCCATGCTTTAGTTCGCCAGCGGCATAGGCCTCGGCGTGGATGTAGGTGATTTCTTTGAGCTTGAGCGCGCCTTCCAGGGCAATAGGGTAATGCAGGCCACGGCCCAGGAAGAGGGCGTTTTCGTACTTGGCAAAGTTGTCGGCCCAGGCAATGATTTGCGGCTCCAGCGCCAGCACGCTTTGCAGGGCCACGGGCAGGTGGCGCATCTCGGCCAAGTAGCTGGCTTCTTGCGCATCGGTCAGGCGGCCTTTGGTTTGCGCTAAGGCCAGGGTGAGTAAAAATAAGCCGGCCAACTGCGTGGTGAAGGCCTTGGTGGATGCTACGCCAATCTCTACGCCTGCACGGGTGATGTAGGCGTGTTTGCATTCGCGCACCATGGCGCTGGTGGCTACGTTGCAAATAGTCAGCGTGTGCAGCATGCCCAGGCTGCGCGCGTGTTTGAGCGCGGCCAAGGTGTCAGCCGTTTCGCCCGACTGGGTGATGGTGACGACCAAGGTTTTAGGGTTGGGCACCGAGTCGCGGTAGCGGTATTCGCTGGCAATTTCGACGTTGCAGGGTATTTTGGCAATCGACTCGAGCCAGTACTTGGCCACGCTGGCGCTGTAGTAGCTGGTGCCGCAGGCAAGGATGAGCACGTTGTCGATGGCTTTGAAGGTGTGAAATGCGCCTTCACCGGGTTTATGGCCAACCCCTGCGGTAGTGGTGCCGCTCTGGTCAAACAGCTCGGGCGTGATGCTGACCACGCCTTCGAGGGTGTCGCCAATGGCGCGTGGCTGCTCAAAAATTTCTTTTTGCATGTAATGGCGGTAGGGCCCTAGCTCAGCAGCGCCACTGTGGGCTTGCACGGTTTTGACTTCGCGCTGAACATGCTGGCCGCTTGCGTCTTCGATCCAGATTTTGCCCAGTTGAATGTCCACCACATCGCCTTCGGCCAGGTAGATGATTTGGTCGGTCACACCGGCCAGTGCCATCGCGTCGCTGGCCAGGAAATTTTCATCGGCTTGGGCTGACCCATTGGCCTTGGCCCCCACACCCAAAATCAGCGGCGAGCCTGCCCGCGCGCCAATCACGCGGTGGGGCTCGTCTTTATGAAACACACCCAGCGCGTAGGCTCCGTGCAGGTGTTTGAGCGCGGCTTTCACGGCCTCAAAAATATCACCGTCGTACACGCTGTCGACCAAATGTGCGATCACCTCAGTGTCGGTTTGGCTGACAAAAACGTAGCCTTTGGCTGATAAGTCTCTGCGCAACTGTTCGTAGTTTTCAATAATGCCGTTGTGCACCAAGGCCACGCGGGGCGGCTTGCTAGCTGCGCCTGCGGTGCCATCCGGCGCGGTGCTTGCACTGCCGGTGCCGTGGCTGAAGTGCGGGTGTGCATTATGGACGGCAGGCGCGCCGTGCGTGGCCCAGCGGGTGTGGGCAATTCCAGTATGGCCTTCAAACGGGGTGCCTGCCGCTTTGTCAGCCTCAATCTGCAGGCCCAGCTCGGCCACGCGGCTGGTGGTGCGGGCGCGTTTGAGGCCGCCAGCATGTATGGCCACGCCGCACGAGTCATAGCCCCGGTATTCCAGCCGCTGCAGGCCTTGCACTAAAACGGGAACGATATTGCGTTGAGATACTGCGCCGACGATGCCACACATGGTGAACTCCTTAAAATGCTTGGGTGCCATACTATGCTTAGGCTAGAAAAATATCTCATTGATTTTTGTTAATTTATGGTATTAAATTTCATTCATTTATTAAAATAGTTAAATATTTCATATTTAATGCTTTTATGGAATTTTCAAATGAAAAATTAGAGCTAGATGCCATCGATCTGCGCATTTTGGACCAGCTTCAGCGCGATGCCAGTGTCAGCAACCAAGACTTGGCTGCCAGCGTGCATGTGTCGCCGCCCACCTGCTTGCGGCGTGTCAAGCGCCTGCGTGACCTGGGCGTGGTGCAGCGTCAGGTGGCGATACTGAACCCTGAGCGCTTAAAAGCCATCACAGGCCATGGCCTGACTGCGGTGGTGGAGGTGACCTTAACCCAGCAAAACACCGAGCTGTTAGAGGCGTTTGAAACGCGCATTAAGCCCGAGCCCGCTGTGCAGCAGTGTTACCGTGTCAGCCCAGGGCCCGATTTTGTGCTGATTGTGCATGTGCGCGAAATGGCCGACTACGTAGCGCTGGCGCAGCGTGTGTTTACCCAAGACACGCAGGTGCGCAACGTGAAGGCTTACTTTAGCCTGCTGCGCAGCAAGTTTGAGCCACGGCTGCATGTGCTTTGAGTGGGTGCGGGAGCACTTATCATAAGCAAAATAGCCCTGTCGCCCAAGTAAATGCTAAATAAACAGCTATTAAATCAATAGTAAACACTTGCAAAAAAATTCACAAACCAGTCACCCACCATAGTGGTCAAAGCGCAATTTAGCCTGCGCGTGGTGGTTCGGTGTTGGCCTGCACCACGGGGGCGTAGCCTTTGGCAAACTCAGGGTCTATCAGCACGCACAGGGTAGAAATGGCTGCCGCCCACGGGTTGGGCAGCAGGTTGTTGGGCGATATTGCGGCATCGCGGGCGTTGTGCACTATGGCCAGCATTTCGGCCCGGGTGGACAGGCGCATAGTCCAGTCAGGAAACAGCCGCTGGGCCTGGTGGTCGCGGTGCAGCAGCATCACTACGCAGTGATGGCGCTTGTCTACCTGCAGGCGCTTCCACAGGCTGCGCACTTCGTCGTGCGGGCCTTCCAGCCACTGCACCACCAGACCGTTGTCCATCATCAGCATGCCGGTGATGCCGTAATTTGCGTTGTAGGTTTGTGCGTGATGAACCAACTGGTCTACCTGCAGCATGCTCAGCGGTTGCACCAGCACGCTGCAGTACGCCATTTGGTAAATGCCAGCGGCGGCAGGGGTGGGGCTGGGCTCTGGCGGCAACATGCGGCAAGCGTAGGGTTACCAGGCCATTTTTTCAAGCACGTGCTTACCCTGAGCCAATCTGGATTACTTTTTTAGCTTCACTGGACGGCTCCAACCCGACAGGCTGACCTGCTTGCCGCGCGCCACGCTCAAGGCTCCGGCAGGGGTGCTTTTGGTAATGGTGGAGCCGCCGCCCACGGTGCCGCCCGCGCCAATGGTCACAGGGGCTACCAGCACGCAGTTGCTGCCTATGTGCACGTCGGCCTCGATCACGGTGCGGTGTTTGTTGGCACCGTCGTAGTTGGCGGTAATGCTGCCAGCTCCGTAATTTACGCGTTCACCTACCGTAGCATCACCTAGGTAAGCTAAGTGGTTAGCCTTGGCACCTGTAGCCAAAGTAGAATTTTTTACCTCCACAAAATTACCTATATGCACGCCCTCACCCAGCTGTGCGCCAGGACGCAGGCGGGCAAACGGGCCTACCAGCGCCCCTGCGCCGATCTGCACGCCCAATGTGTCGCCGCCGTCAATGTGGCTAAACGGGTGGATTACCGCGCCAGCGGCAATGCTGCAATGGGCAATATGGCAGTGCGCGCCGATTTGCACACCGTCGGCCAGCAGCACGGTACCTTCAAACACGCAGTTCACATCAATGCTGACATCTTGCCCGCAGCTCAAACTGCCGCGCACATCGATGCGGGCGGCATCTGCCAAGCGCACGCCTTGCTCCATCAGCTGGTGGGCGTTGCGCTTTTGAAATTCACGTTCAAGCTCTTGCAGTTGCACCGGGCTGTTGACACCGGCCACCTGCACGGCGTCTAGCGTTTTAAGCGCTACCACCGGGGTGCCTGCAGCCACGGCGTGCTTGACTACATCGGTCAGGTAAAACTCTTTTTGGGCGTTATGGTTGTCTAGCAGGGCCAGGTATTTTTTCAGTAGATCCGTGGGCGCAGCCATGATGCCGCTGTAAATCTCGCCAATTGCGCGCTGTGCGGCGCTGGCATCTTTGTGCTCCACAATGGCTTGCACTTGAGAGCTTGCGTTGTGAGCGCCCGTGTTTTCAGAGCCCGCGCGCACAATGCGGCCATAGCCAGTGGGGTCGGCCAGGTCAATCGTGAGCAGCGCTATGTGCGTACCGGCGCAGGCCTGCACCAGAGCTTGCAGGGTGTCGGCCTGCATCAACGGCACATCGCCTGATAAGACCAGCGTAATACCGTCGCCCGGCAGCACAGGTACGGCCTGCTGCACAGCGTGGCCGGTGCCCAGCTGGGGCTCTTGCAGCACAAAATTTAAGCTATTTTGGCCTCTCGCCCAAGGAAATGCTGCACAAGCAACTATTACTTCTGTAGCACCATGGCCGGTGACGGCCACCATGCTGCGCGGCGCCAGTACAGCGGCGGTGTCAACTACATGCTGCAACAAAGCGCGCCCCGCTAACTTGTGCAACACTTTGGGCAGTTTGCTTTTCATGCGGGTCCCTTTGCCCGCTGCCATGATGACTATGTCTACTTCTAAATCTACTTTTGCGTTCATGCTCACTCTCCGTCGTTGGTGGCTTATTATGCTTGTGGCGGCCCTGCTGCCCGCCTGCAGCGCGGTCAAGCTGGCCTACAACCAAGCGCCCGACATTACCTACTGGTGGCTTGACGGCTACTTTGACCTGAACGAGCAGCAAAGCCCCAAGGTGCGCGACGCGCTGGCCAAGCTGCTGGCCTGGCACCGCAGCAGCGAGCTGCCCAAAGTGGCCGCCCTGTTGCAAAAAACCCAAGCCGCCATGCCAGGGCCCATCAGCAGCCAGCAAACCTGCGCTGTGTTTGCCGAGTTGTCCAGCCTGGTGCAAGCCGTGGCCGAACGCGCCGTGCCCGCCAGCGCCGAGCTGGCCCCCACCTTGACGGCCACGCAACTGGCCTATCTGCAACGCAAATACGACAAAACCAATGCCGACTACACCCGCGACTACATCACCAGCAGCGGCGCCGAACGCTATGCCAAGCGCCTTAAATCTGCCATCAACCGCAGCGAGATGGTCTACGGCAAGCTAGAAGCGGCGCAAACAGCCGCCATAGAACAAGCCATTGCTGCGTCTAGCTTTGACCCCGTGCTGGGCCTTAAAGAGCGCCTGCAGCGGCAAAAAGAGGCGCTGGACATGCTGGCCGGCCTAGCCACCACCCAAGCTATGCCCCAGGCCAGCGCAGCGACAGCACAGGCAGCCCTGCGCGCCTACTTGGCCCGCACCAGCCGTTCCAGCGACCCGGTGTACCGCGCCTATGCCGACAAAATGGTCAAAGAAAGCTGCGACGCTTTCGCCGCTGTGCACGCCAGCACCACACCCGCCCAGCGCGCCAAAGCGGTGGAGACCCTAAAGAGCTACGCACAAGATGCGCTGATTTTGGCGGGGCAGAGCTAAATTATCCAGCCTGCTGGGCTTGCGGCCCCGCTTTGCTTTGGCCATGCGGTTTTGCTGCATTGGCACCTGCAATAGGCGTGCCTGGCACCGCTGGCGCCGCGCCAGGCGGCCCATAAAAACTGCGAAAATAGGCCATGAATGCAGTTTCCCCTACTCAGCCTTTAGCTCAGCCTTTAGCCCAGCCAATAACTGAGCTGATGCACACCCTGGGCCAGCAGGCCAAGGCTGCCAGTGCCCAGATGGCGCGCGCCTCGTCCCACGACAAAGCCGTAGCCCTGCGCCACTTGGCCGCCTTGCTGCGCAGCAACATCGCCGCCTTGCAAACGGACAATGCCAAAGACCTCAGCCGTGCCACAGCCGCAGGCTTGGCCGAGCCAATGGTGGACCGCCTAAAACTGTCGCCACAGGTGCTGGAAACCTGCGCCCAAGGCTGCGAACAACTGGCCGCCATGCCCGACATCATTGGCGATGTGACAGGCCTTAAGCAGCAGCCCAGCGGTATTCGTGTAGGGCAAATGCGCGTGCCCATCGGCGTGTTTGGCATGATTTACGAGAGCCGCCCTAACGTGACCATCGAGGCGGCTTCGCTGTCCATCAAAAGCGGCAACGCCTGCATTTTGCGCGGCGGCTCTGAAGCCATAGAGTCCAATCGCGCGCTGGCTGCGCTGGTGCACCAAGCCTTGGTGGCCAGCGGCCTGCCTGCAAATGCAGTGCAGCTGGTGCCCACCACCGACCGCGAAGCCGTGGGCCAGCTCATTGCCATGCCGCAGTATGTGGATGTGATAATTCCGCGCGGTGGCAAGGGGCTGATCGAGCGCATCAGCCGCGATGCCAAAGTACCTGTCATCAAGCACCTGGACGGTAACTGCCATGTGTATGTAGACGCGCAGTGCGACATGGCCATGGCCGTGCGCGTGGCTGACAACGCCAAGACCCAAAAGTACAGCCCCTGCAACGCCATAGAAAGCTTGCTGGTAGCGCAAGAAGCTGCCGCAGAGTTTCTGCCAAAAATTGCCGCCCTATATGCCGCTAAAGGCGTAGAAATGCGCTGCGACGCAGCTGCAAGCCAGATTATCAAAGCACAAACAGCTGCTGGATCAGTAGCTCATGTGGTATCAGCCACCGAGCAAGACTGGTTTGAAGAATACCTCGCTCCCATCATCAGCATCAAAGTGGTGGGCGGTTTGGACGAGGCCATTGCCCACATCAACCACTATTCTTCGCACCATACCGACGCCATCATCACCAACCACCATGTGCACGCACAGCGCTTTTTGCGCGAGGTGGACTCGGCCAGTGTGATGGTCAACACCAGCCCGCGTTTTGCCGACGGGTTTGAGTTTGGTTTGGGGGCTGAGATCGGCATCAGCACCGACAAATTCCATGCACGCGGGCCGGTGGGCATAGAAGGGCTCACTTCGCTGAAATACATTGTCTACGGTGAAGGGCAGGTCAGGATTTAAGCATGCAGATTCAAGTATAAATAGCCCTATCGCCCAAGGAAAGGCTAAATAGTCAGCTATTAAATAAATAGCAATTGAACGCCGCACGCGGCCTTGCGTGCAGATGGAGAAACCCAAGCCATGTGCCAACTTTTAGGCATGAACTGCAACACGCCAACCGACATTACGTTCAGCTTTACAGGCTTTGCACAGCGCGGTGGCCATACCGACCACCATGGTGACGGCTGGGGCGTGGCTTTCTTTGAAGGCAGCAGTGAAAATGACGAAAAAGGCGAAAAACCCCAAAGCTACACCGGTAAAGGCCTGCGCCATTTTGTAGACCACACCAGCGCCGCTACCTCGCCAGTGGCCCAGTTTATCAGCCGCTACCCCATTAAAAGTCACAACGTGATTGCACATATTCGCAAAGCCACGCAGGGCGTGGTGGCGCTGGAAAACTGCCACCCTTTTGTGCGCGAGCTGTGGGGCCGCTACTGGGTGTTTGCGCACAATGGCGACTTAAAAGACTTTAAGCCGCGCTTGCACGGCAGCTACCGGCCCGTGGGCAGCACCGACAGCGAGCTGGCCTTTGCCTACGTGCTGCAAGAGCTTGCCAAGTCACATGCCGGGGTGCCGTCGGTGGCCGAGTTGACCCTGACGCTGCGCGAACTGGCCAGCGAGATTAACCGCTTTGGCACGTTTAACTTCTTGCTCTCCAATGGGCAGGCCATGTGGGCACATGCATCGACCCAGCTGCACTATGTGCTGCGCCAACACCCGTTTACCCACGCCGCATTGGTAGACGACGATGTGCAGGTGAACTTTGCAGAGCACACCCAGCTGCAAGACCGCGTGGCCGTGGTGGTGACTGCGCCGCTGACCCACAACGAGCAGTGGGTGCAAATTCCTGCGGGCGAGCTTATGGTGTTTGCAGACGGCCAAGTGCTTTAGGGTTGCCAACGGCAAGCTTAGCAAGCTGCTTCCAGTGCATCCATGAACATCTTGGCGACATCAAAACCGGCTTGGTCGTGAATTTCTTGAAAACAGGTTGGGCTGGTGACGTTAATCTCGGTCATGTAGTCACCAATAATGTCGATACCCACCAGCAGCAGGCCTCGCGCGGCCAGCACAG
This sequence comes from Polaromonas sp., assembly GCA_043721235.1. Lineage (GTDB taxonomy): Bacteria > Pseudomonadota > Gammaproteobacteria > Burkholderiales > Burkholderiaceae_C > JAAFIP01. The sequence continues at coordinate 12,613 of JAYSRE010000249.1, forward strand.
GGCCTAGGGTCTCGGCAATCTCCCGGTCGCGTGCGCTCAGGGGCTGCGCTACGCCTTTGCCGCCCACCGCCAAGTTACCACGCACCTCGGTGCCCTGCGGAATGCGCGCCAGGCTAAACGGCACACTCTTTCCGCCAATCACCAGCACGCGTTTGTCGCCTTGGGTAATCTCAGGCACAAACTTTTGCACCATCAGGGTTTGTGCGCCGTTTTTGTTCAGGGTTTCGATCATGCTGCCCAAGTTGAGCGCGTCGCTTTTTACGCGAAAAATACCCATGCCGCCCATGCCGTCCAGCGGCTTTAAAATAATGTCATGGTGCTCTGCGTGAAAGCGTTTTACATCCTCAGCATCCCGTGTTACCAGGGTTGGGCTGATGAACTGTGCAAACTCCATGATGGCGAGTTTTTCGGGATGGTCACGCAGCGCGCGCGGCTTGTTAAACACTTTGGCACCTTCACGCTCGGCTTGCTCTAGCAAGTGGGTGGCGTAAAAATACTCGCTGTCAAAAGGGGGGTCTTTGCGCATCAGCACCGCGCCAAAATCTTTCAGTGCCTGGGGCCGCTCGTCAGGCTTGGCTTGTTGTGCGGTAAACCAAGCACCGGGCTGGCCAGTCAGGGTAATGTCGCGCACGTAGGCCGTTACTGGCTTGCCCTGGCACCACATGATGTCTTGCGGCCCACAGGCACTTAGCGTGTGGCCGCGCCGCTGCGCCTCGCGCATCATGGCAAAGGTGGTGTCCTTGTAGATTTGGAAAGACTCCAGCAGGTCAGCGATAAACAGTATGTGCATGGTGGTGTAGCCTCATGAATGTGTGGACTGGCAAAAGTGGTGCCCAAAGAAAGCGTGGGCACGCAGAATACAACCAGCCTACAAGTTTGCACTGCAACCGATGGGCTAGGGTGAACGGCGCAAGTTTTGCACAAAAAGCGCCAGAGCGCCTGCTACCACACCCCAAAAGGCCGAGCCTACACCGGCAATCACCACGCCACTGAGTGTGACTAAAAAAGTAATGGTAGCGGCCTCGCGGTGCTTTTCATCTACCAAGGCCGAGGCCAGGCCGTTGGATATGGTGCCCAGCAAAGCCAAACCTGCAATGGCGGCAATCAGCTCTTTAGGAAACGCGGCCAACAGGCCCGTTACGACAGCACCAAACAGGCCTATGCCAATGTAAATGGCACCGCAGCTTACAGCAGCCGTGTAACGCCGCGCAGGGTCTGGGTGCGCTTCTTTGCCCATGCAAATGGCCGCAGTGATGGCGCTGAGGTTAAGTGCAAACCCTCCAAACGGCGCAAGCACCAATGTGGCCACGCCGGTGAGGGTGATAATTTTTGACAGCGGCAGGTCGTAGCCCGCCGCACGAATGGCCGCCACGCCTGGCAGGTTTTGCGATGCCATCGTCACCACAAACAGCGGCAGCGCTAAACTAACCACGGCACTGAGGTTAAACACGGGGCTGGTAAACACCGGCACGGCCAAGCTGAACTGCAAATTGGCCACAGAAAATTGTCCACGCGCCGCCACATAGGCCACTGCTGCCAGCAAAGTCAGCGGCACGGCGTAGCGCGGAACAAACCGTTTGCCCAGCAGGTAGGCAACCAGCATCAAGCCCACCAAGGGCAGGGCGCTTTGCGCGGCACCAAAGCCCTGCAAACCGAAGCGTGCCAACACACCTGCCAGCAGCGCAGACGCAATCGCCACCGGGATGCGGTGCATCAGCTTTTCAAACACCCCAGTCACGCCGCACAGCGTAATTAACACTGCGCTGACCATAAAAGCGCCCACTGCCTCGTTCATGCTGTAGCCACTGGCCGCTACGGCCAGCACTGCAGCACCTGGCGTACTCCAGGCCACCATCACAGGCTTGCGCAGCCACAGTGAGGGCAGCACAGAACACAGGCCCATGCCCAGCCCTAAGGCCCACATCCATGAGGTAATTTGCGCAGGTGTAGCGTTAAACGCTTGCGCTGCTTGGAAAACAATCGCTACCGAACTGGTAAAGCCTACCAAGACAGCAACAAAGCCAGCGGTAAAAGTGGAAAGGGAAAGGTCTTTGAAAAATTGCATTGCGCTCTGCGCGGCTTATATTTCTATTTTGGAACCCAGCTCGACCACCGCGTTGTTGGGCAAGCGCAAAAAGTCAGCCGCGGCACCTGCGTTATGGTGCATTTGCGCAAACAGCTTTTCACGCCATTGCGCCATACCACCGCCAATGGTGGGTACCACTGTGTCGCGCGATAAAAAGTAGCTGGTTTGCATCGGGTCTAGCTCGCAGCCACGGCCTTTGATTTGCTTCAGGGCCTCGGGTACATCGGGGTCATTTTTAAAGCCAAAGTTTAAAATAACTTGCCAGCAATCGTGGCCTAGCGCATCAATCTCTACCCGTTTGTTCAGGCCGACCCAAGGCACTTCTTTGCTGCGCACCGTGACAAATAAGTTGTGCACATGCAATACTTTGTTATGTTTTAAATTGTGCAGCAAAGCATTGGGCACGGTGCCCGGTTCACCGGTTAAAAACACAGCGGTGCCTTCTACGCGCACAGGTGGGCTCACAAACACGGCTTCTAAAAAATCTTTCAAGTCCATGCCTTCGGCTTTTTGTTTCTCGTGCATCAGCCTGCGGCCTTGCTTCCAAGTGAACATTAGGGTAAAAATGGCTCCGCCAATCAGTAATGGAAACCAGCCACCGTCGAGCAACTTGAGCATGTTAGATGCCCAAAAAGCCAAGTCGATCACAAAGAAAATACCTGTGGCAGCCACGCACAGCCACAAAGGGTATTTCCAGCCGTAGCGGATCACATAAAAAGTCAGTACGGTTGTGATCAGCATGTCGGTACACACGGCAATGCCGTAGGCCGAAGCCAGTGCGCCTGATGACTTGAACATTACCACCGCAAATGCGATCGCTACAAACAAAGCCCAGTTGACAAAAGGAATGTAGATTTGCCCGGTGTCTTTGGTGGAGGTGTGCAGCATGCGCAGGCGCGGCAAATAGCCTAGTTGCACTACCTGTTTGGTGACTGAAAAGGCACCAGAAATCAACGCTTGCGACGCAATTACTGCTGCCATGGTGGCCAATATAACTAAGGGAATCAAGAACCAATCAGGGGCCATCATATAAAACGGGTTCTTCACCGTCTCTGGCCGCGCCAGCAACAGCGCGCCTTGGCCAAAGTAGTTCAGCGTCAGGCAGGGCATCACCACAGTAAACCAAGCCATGCGGATCGGGCGTCTGCCAAAATGCCCCATGTCTGCGTACAAGGCTTCGGCGCCCGTAACACACAGCACCACGGCTCCTAAAATAATAAAGGCGGTGTAGGTGTTGTGCCAGATAAACAGCACTGCATAGTGCGGACTCAGCGCTTTTAAAACAATGGGGTTGCCGATGATGTGACTGATGCCCATCACGGCCAACACAAGAAACCACACCAAGGTGATCGGTCCAAAAAACTTGCCTATGCCGCCAGTCCCGCGTTTTTGCACAGAAAAAAGCACGAACAAAATAAGCACAGACAGAGGTACTACATAGGTTTTAAACTTGGGCGAGATGATCTCTAAGCCTTCAACAGCACCCAATACCGAGATCGCGGGCGTGATCACGCCATCGCCATAAAACAAGCAGGTGCCGAAGATACCGATGACCATCAGGTTGCGGCGCAAAACGGGCTTGTCTTTGACCGCGCGCGAAGCCAAAGTGAGCATCGCCACCAAACCCCCTTCGCCTTCATTGTCAGCGCGCAGCACCAGCGCTACATACTTTATCGACACAATGACGGTCAATGTCCAAAAAATAATCGACAAAATCCCATAGATATTGTCTGGCGTGAAGGCCACATGGCCGGAACCAAATATTTCCTTCATGGCGTACAGCACGCTGGTGCCGATATCACCATACACAACACCTATGGCACCTATGGTTAGGGCCGTAAGAGACGTTTTAGAAGACTGCACTGAGATGCTCCCACTTGTAGCGCTACCAAGCATGCTGGCACGGCATTATTACTGTTTGCTCAACATTTAAAACTCCATCTATTGTGCGCTCAAGGCGCGGGCTAATGGAGCGGCAACAAACTTGAGCTGTGTGCAAATTGTGCAATGCAACATTTTTGTTGTAATTTGACGACTTTAGGAATTTTATTCCACAGACAAACTTTGCTATTAGCTGCTGTTTAGCAAATAATTAGTTATTGACCATAAATTAATTTAGATCAATATTAACGGGAAAGCATTATTTTTTGCTGAAAATATTTACGTTGTAAAGACAGGTAATCTGTCGTATCCCGGAGAATTAGCGTGAACTTAATCAAATAACACCGTGATAAATAACCTGTATTACAAAAAATGTTGCAATTTGTGTATGCAACAGTATCGATAAATTGTACATTCTTAGTATTTAAATAATTCTGTGTAAATTTCTGGGGCGAATAGTTGGTTAAGTTCAGGTCTTTTGGCCTTTTAAATACTTTTTTTCTACGCTGCAACTGTGCTGGCAATGCTTTTTTATTGGCATTTGGCGCAGCATTGCTGTTGCTTTTCTCTCAGCTTGCGCACGCCCAGACAGGTATTACCAACACAGCAGTTATCTCACCGCCCATCGGAGTAACCAACACGAACTCTGCCTTCGGGTGCACAGCTGGCACCTGTACCGCGCCCGATTTCGACACTGTATCACTCAGTCTACCCACAGTTTCCAAGACGTTTACGCCGTCAACTATTGGCGCAGGCGGGACATCGTTATTGGTGGTTACGTTTACTAATAATCATAAGCTCACTACTGCTACGTTTAGTTCAGCGTTTACCGACCAATACCCACTTCCCCCCAATCTAATCAACGCATCCCCCTTGGTTGCGTCCACCACCTGCTCAGCCGGCTTCTTTGCCACAGCAGGTGGCAGCAGCATATCTTTACCCGTTGCTACTGCGATACAGCCAGGTGGTAGTTGTTCTGTTTCTGTTGTGGTCACTTCTGCTGCCAGCGGAATTTTTGCTAACACGATACCTGTCGGATCACTAACTACATCTGTGGGATCGAATTCCACTGCGTCTTCGGCGAATCTCACGGTTCTTGTCATTGACGCGGTCAACGACAGCTACCCGGGCATCCCAGCGGCCAGCGGCACCACCACGGCAGCCGTCACCGCCAATGACACGGTCAACTTGGG
>JAYSRE010000250.1:0-2450 GCA_043721235.1 Polaromonas sp.
TGCGGCTGCTCGGCCACCAAGATAGGCGAGGCAAATTCTTGCCGATTCACCGTCAGCATAGTGTCCACAAACAAGCGGTAGCCCCGTGCAGTGGGAATGCGCCCAGCCGAGGTGTGGGGCGAAACAATCAGGCCCAACTCTTCCAGGTCGCTCATTACGTTGCGAATGGTGGCGGGCGACAGGTCCAGGCCGCTGGCACGCGACAGCGTGCGCGAGCCGATGGGCTGCCATCGGCGATATAGCGCTCCACCAGGGCTTTTAATAACAGCTTGGCGCGGTCATCCAGCATAAAAATCGCAGATACTCATATGTGTCTGCATTTTAATGGTGTAATTTAAATTTGACACAATTTAGCCTGCACCAGCCTATATTCATACAGTCTACATTTACACAGCTTAACTCCCGTGCAGTCTACCCCTTCGCAATTTCGCCACGTGGCCCTGATCGGCAAGTACCACGCCAGCAATGGGCCGGGTGCGCGCGAAATTTTGCTGGAGATTGCCCGGTTTTTAGAAAAATCGGGCTTAGATGTCGCGCTAGAAAAAGACACCGCCGCCTACACCGGCATCAGCGGCTACCCCAGCCTGGACGTTAACGGCATTGGCGCGCACTGCGATCTGGGCCTGGTGGTGGGAGGCGACGGCACCATGCTGGGCATTGGCAGGCAGCTGGCACGCTTTGGTGTACCGCTGGTGGGCATTAACCAAGGCCGTTTAGGCTTTATTACTGACATTGCACTAGACAGCTACCAGGCCACCCTGGCACCCATGCTGCGCGGTGAATACACGCAAGACTTGCGCAGCCTCATGCATGCGCAGGTACTGCGCGATGGGCGCTGCGTGTTTGACGCACTGGCCATGAACGACGTGGTGGTCAACCGGGGCGCTACTGCTGGCATGCTAGAGCTGCGGGTAGAAGTGGACAGCCGCTTTGTGGCCAACCAGCGGGCTGATGGCTTGATCATTGCGTCGCCCACTGGGTCTACGGCCTACGCCATGTCAGCCGGAGGGCCTATCTTGCACCCTTCAATTACTGGCTGGGTGATGGTGCCGATTGCCCCACACAACCTGTCTAACCGCCCGCTGGTGCTGGGCGATAACGCGCAGGTGGCGATTGAAATAGTGGCTGGCCGCGATGCCAGCGCCAATTTTGACATGCAGTCGCTGGCCTCGCTGTTGCATGGCGATCGCATTACAGTGCAACGCTCGCAGCACCAAGTGCGCTTTTTACACCCCATGGGCTGGAGCTACTTTGACACGCTGCGCAAAAAATTGCACTGGAACGAGGCAGGGGTTTAGTCGTGGCACTACGCAAAATGAACCTGCGCGACTTTGTGATCGTGCACGAACTTGAGCTGGACTTGTGCAAAGGCTTTACCGTGCTAACCGGCGAGACTGGGGCTGGTAAATCGATTTTGGTTGATGCCCTGCAACTGCTTTTGGGTGCACGCGCCGACGCGGGTGTGGTGCGCGAAGGCGCAGCACGAGCAGAAATTAGCGCGGAATTTGACACCCCCAGCTGGCTGAGTGACTGGCTGGGCGAAGGGGGCTTTGCCAATGCTGGCCATGACACCGACACCCTGCTGATTCGCCGCACTGTCGATGCCCAAGGCAAAAGCCGCGCCTGGATTAACGGCAGCGCCGCCGCCGTAGGCCAACTGCGCGAGATAGCCGACCACTTGGTAGACATTCATGGCCAGCATGCATGGGCCGCCCTCACCCGCGCCGACGAAGTGCGCGGCCTGCTAGATGCCTACGGAAAAATCAGCAGCAAAGACGTGGCTACGGCTTACCACGCCTGGAAAGCAGCACTTAAAACCCTGCAAGATGCACGCGCTGCACAAGCTACACTGGAGTCAGAGCGCGAGCGCCTAAGCTGGCAAATTGGCGAACTGGCAAAACTAGCACCTCAGCCCCAAGAATGGGAAACCCTTAACGCCGAGCACACCGCGCTGGCCAATGCTGCAGGCCTGCTAGAAGCCGCGCACCTTGCCATTGCCGCGCTGGAAGGCGACGAAAGTGGTGTGACTACGCACCTTGCCAAAGCCCAGCAGCTGCTGCAAAACCAAGAGCTGCTGGTGCCTGACTTTAAAACTCTGGCCGAGGTTTTAGCCACCAGCCTGGCGCAGGTGGAAGACGTGGTGCACAGCCTGCACGCCTACGCGCGCAACACCGAGCCCGACCCCCAGCGCCTAGCCCAGCTAGATGAGCGCTTAACGCAGTGGATATCGCTGGCACGCCGCTACAAACGCACACCTGCCCAGTTGGCGGACCTGCTGGCTGGCTGGAAAACCGAGCTGGCCACCAATGAAGCGGCAGCCGACATGAGCGCATTAGAAGCCGCGCAACACAAAGCCCACACCTCGCTGCTTAAGCAGTGTGCCCAACTGACTGCCCAGCGCCGCAAGGCTGCGCCCCAGCTGGGCCTTGCCATTACCCAAGCCATGCAAG
>JAYSRE010000251.1:0-17753 GCA_043721235.1 Polaromonas sp.
TGAGGTGGGCACGTCGGACAGTACGGCAAATACATCGGCCATTTTGGCTTTGACTTCAAACTCGTACGCTAAATCAATATCTACAGTAATGGCCATGGCGCTATTCCTTGTGTTGTAAAAAATCTGAAGTCTGAGCCTATCAAGGTTTGCGCTTTTGGGCAACAGAGATTGTCTGTAGAAAGCGGGCTGTAGAGAGCAGGCTATGGAACCTCGTGTATGGCGCAGAACCCCCGCGCAACAGCTTCGCAAAAGCTTGGCCACAGTTTGCGCGACAATCTAAGCTATGAACCTTCACACTATCGACATTGAAACCGCCCCCAACCCCCGCGCCACCGTGCTGCTGATGCACGGCCTGGGTGCTGATGGCAATGATTTTGTGCCTATAGCCGCCCAGCTGGACCTGGCTGCAGTAGGCCCCGTACGCTTCGTATTCCCCAATGCGCCCACCATGCCGGTGACCATCAACGGCGGCATGCGCATGCCCGCTTGGTACGACATATCCAACGCCGACCTGACCCGTCGCGAAGACGAAGCGGGCCTGCGTGCGTCGCAAGCGGCGCTAGAGAGCCTGCTAGAGCGTGAAAAAGCACGCGGCATACCTGCCAGCCGCATTGTGGTGGCGGGCTTTTCGCAGGGCTGCGCCATGGCGCTGATGACGGGTTTGCGCCACAGCGAGGCACTCGCGGGCATTGTCGGTTTATCGGGCTATTTGCCACTGGCCAGCACTACTGCTGCACAGCGCCACGCAGCCAACGCGCAAACCCCTGTCTTCTTGGCCCATGGCCTGCAAGACGCTGTTGTGCCGATAGAGCGTGCTACAGCCTCGCGCGATGTATTGGCGGGCCTAGGCTACAGCGTGGATTGGCACCAGTACCCTATGGCACATTCGGTGTGCGCGCAAGAAATTGCTGACCTGAACCAATGGCTAAACCGCGTGCTGGCAGCAGCTTGAAACACTTTGGTTGCGGGCTTAGTTTTTAGCCACCAAATAGCGCATCAGCTTGCCAGAATCGGCTGGCGGTAAACGCAGGGCCAGCCGCAGCCAGGCGGTTCCCATTTGGCACATGCGTTTTTTGTCTGGCTTGGGCCCAGAACTGGTGCCGCCCACCAGCATGAGCACGTCTTTGCCGTACAGGCGAATCAGCTCGTCGGTTAAAGGAGCCAACAGGTCTTTAATGTCTATTTCTTGTGGCACCGCTTGGCGCTCGGTGGCGTAAGAACTGATGACTTCGGCCATGGCTTGGTACTGGGCTTGCAGCTGGTTGGCGCTGACATACTGGGTCAGGTCAAACTGGCTGTCTTTGGTGCCGTTGAGCATGTCGTAGCAGGCTTCCAGATCGCGCTCTTGCACCGAGGTGAGCATTTGCACGTAGCTGCTCATGTACTTGTGGGCGGTAACATCAGACGCTTGGGTGACATAGGTTTTTACCATCTGCAAGGCCGCGTTAGAGCCCATAGCCACCACCTCACGCTCGGGCCTGCCCTCTACCAAGGCCCTTTTGAGCGGAATAACCAAGGCGGCAAAGCCACTGGCATCGTGCTTTTTCAAAGCGGCAAAAGCGGGGTTGACCACCAACAATGCCTCTAGCTGGCTGGCGGCTTGGTTGGCGGCCATCTTGGGCATGACCACGCCGTGCACAAAGCCAGCCAATGCGCCAAAAGCCACTACAAATACCCCAAAAACCAGACCGCGACGCTCTGCCGGGTTGCTAATAGCTATTTTGGCAATCAGCCAGGCAACCAGCAGGCACAGCACCGTGAGTCCAATATTCATCCAAATTAACATGCGAAGGTCCTCAAGAGCTTAAAAGCAGTGGGCAGGTGAAAGCAGTATTTTAAGGGCCGTAAGCCTTACAATCAGAGGTTGCCCGCCGAAATTCCGGCTACAGACCTCGGCGCTGTAGCAAAAGCTAACCTGAGCACCTTAGAACCCGTATGGCCAAAGAAGATCTGATTGAAATGCAAGGCTTGGTAGCCGAAGTGCTGCCTGACTCACGCTTTCGCGTAACGCTAGAGAACGGCCATGAAATCATTGCCTACACCGGAGGCAAAATGCGCAAAAACCATATTCGTATTATTGCGGGCGACAGCGTGACGGTAGAGCTGTCGCCGTACGATTTGAGCAAAGGCCGCATTATGTTCCGCCACATTGCAGGTCGCTCGGGCCCCCCGCCACGGCGTTAGACTGAGGCTTTAATCAAGCGCTCAATTTATCCAGCTTTAGCTGCTGCTGCTGCTGCCTCGGCCATGTACACCTTACGGTCGCTGGCAACCTTTACCGCGCTGGGCCGCTCGGCCAGCATCTTCAAATAAGGCTTGTAGTCTATTCCCGCAGCAAGCATCAGGTCGTCGCCCAGCACCGCTTTGGTGGCCATGCCTACCAAGCCCATGCTGGCATAGGCAGAACAGTCAGCTTGGGTAAACATATCCCCGGCCACAAAGGGCGCAAATTTGGCCAACTGCTTGAATGCGGGAATGTTCTTTTCTAGCTGGGTACGCACCCGCGCCTTGGTACCATCGCTGACCGTGCCGCCAAAAAATACCTGGGGGTACAAGTCGCGTACTACCAGCTCTAGGTGCAGCTCGATAAAGGTGATAAGTTCATGCACTTTGGCAGCGGCAAACGGGTCGGCCGGCAGCAAAGGTGGGTTAGGGTAGGCGGCTTCGATATAGTCCATGATGACCTGGCTTTCGCACAGTCCGCCTTGGGGGGTGCGAATAAACGGTATTTTGCCCAGTGGAGAGTCGGCCAAAACAGCGGGGTCTTGGCTTTTGGTCATGACCGTTTCCTCCGCAAAGGCAACATTTTTTTCTAACAATGCCAGTTTGACTTTGTTGTAGTAGTTGGAGACTGGGAAACCGCAAAGTGTCAACATGGTGAGATACCTTTAAAAATTAATTAAGTTAAATAGAGCTAAGTTAAGTTAAGTTAAGTTTAAAACATAAGCAGCTAGGTAGCAGCCCCAAAGGGGACAATACAGGCTTTGGCATTCCAGCAGGGTGCTAACAACACAAGAAAAGAACAAGCTATGGCGATTCAGTGGTTTCCTGGGCATATGCGCGCCACCCAAAAGGCAATAGCCGACCGCATGAAAACGATTGACGTGGTCATCGAGCTGCTGGACGCGCGCCTGCCAGGTTCTAGCGCCAGCCCCATGATTGCCGAGCTGACCGCAGGCAAGCCGTCGCTCAAAGTACTCAACAAGCAAGACCTTGCCGACCCTGCGCGCACCGCGCTGTGGCTGGCGCACTACAACGCCATGCTCGGCACCCGCGCGCTGGGGCTGGACGCGAGCGTGAAAGCCCCGGCCAAAGAACTCATTAAGGCCTGCCACGTGCTGGCGCCCTTGCGCGGCGGCATGGTCAAGCCCATGCGGGTGCTGATTTGCGGCATACCCAACGTGGGCAAGTCCACCTTGATTAACACCATCACCGGTAAAAAGCATGCCAAAACCGGTGACGAAGCCGGCATTACCAAGCTGGAACAGCGCATTACGCTGGCCGATGATTTCTACCTCTACGACACGCCCGGCATGCTGTGGCCGCGTATTATTGTGCCGCAAAGCGGCTACAACCTGGCCGCCAGTGGCGCGGTAGGGCGTAACGCATTTGACGAGCAAGAAGTAGCCATTGAGCTGGCGGCCTACCTGCAGGCCAACTACGCAGCCCAGGTCGAGGCGCGCTACAAGCTGACCGGTATTGCCGACATGACGGACGAAGCGCTGCTGGTGGAAGTGGGACGTAAACGTGGCGCGCTGTCGGGCGGCAAGGGCGGCGCCAAGATTGACATGCAAAAAGCGTCAGAGGCCTTGATTTATGACTTTCGCGCCGGGGTGCTGGGCTGTATCACGCTAGAAACGCCAGCGGAATACGCAGTTTGGCTGGCTGCTGGCCAAGCGCAAGACGCTGTCCGCCAGGTGAAAAAAGATGCCATTGAGCTAGACCGCAAAATACGCTTCAAGCAAATTCCCAAGCCAGCCAAGCCGTTTGATCTGCGCTAAGTTTGTAACGGCGCTGGAGTGGCGGCGCAGTTTGTGCCAAGATAGGCGCATGCTAAAGCCCCGCCTGCTGCGTACTTTGCTCGTCAACCCTGCTGACCACCCACGCGGTCAGCCGCATCTGAGCGCGGCCAGCGGCTTGGTGGTACTGCAGGGGCGCTGCTACGTGGTGGCCGACGATGAGCACCATTTGGGCAAGTTCAAGCTGCAGGACAACAGCCTTGTCAAGCTCAAGCGTTTATTTGACGGCGAGCTGCCCCTGGACCCTAAAAAGCGCAAAGCTGCCAAGCCCGACCTGGAGGTGCTTGCCCTGCTGCCTGGCATGGCGCGCTACCCGCACGGCGCGCTGCTGGCGCTGGGCTCGGGCTCAAAGCCCCAGCGCCACACCGCTCTGGTGATGGCCTTGGACGCAGAGGGCAAACTGGGCAAAGGCGACGCTTTGGTAAGCCAAGAAATTGACCTGACCGCGCTGTACGCCCCATTGCACGCGGAGTTTGCTGATCTGAACATTGAAGGCTGCATAGTGCAAGGCGATGAACTGCACTTGGTGCAGCGCGGCAACAAAGGCCATGCAGGACAGAGCCATGGGGGCCCGAGCCATGCGGGCCCCGGCAGTGCCGCCATCAGCCTGCACTGGCCCCAGGTGCAGGCCTGGCTGCTAGACGCCGAAGACACGCCGCCCCCGCCCAGCCGCATTTCGCCTATAGAGCTGGGCGACATTGACGGCATACCGCTTACACCTACCGATGCCTGCCTGCTGCCCAATGGGCACTGGCTGCTCAGTGCTGCCGCCGAGAACACGGCAGACAGCACGCTGGACGGCCCCTGCGCAGGCAGCGCCTTGGCTGTGGTAAGCCCCGAGGGCAAAGTACAGCAGTTGCACTATCTGCACGGCGCCCCCAAGGTAGAGGGCATTAGCGTGCAAGCCAGCGGCAGTACGTTGACGGTGCTGATGGTGACCGATGCAGACCATCCTGATGTGCCATCCCAATTGCTGGCGCTGGTGTTGCCTTAAACGGTTTCTAGGCTTGACAGTCGTTTTTTAGCAAAAAATGCTTACCGCCCAAGGAAATGCTGCATAAGTAGCTATAAAAAATATAGCGTTTTAAAAACAAAAAACCTGCCGACAGTAACACCGCGAGCAGGTTGATTGGCACACAGCGCTTATATCAAAGCGCCATGCAATGAACTACAGACAACGCATTAAGCAGCTTTTTTAGCGCTGCGCTTTACTGCACGCTTGGCCTTGACCAACACGCCGCTGCCTGCAACTTTGCGGGCCAGCTCGGCGCTTTGCTGCTCTACGGTGGAGGCAAAGGTGCTGATCGCCACCACGCCAGGCATGGCGCCTTGGGCTAGGGTGTCGATGGTAGTGATGCCGGTTTTAGCTTGCAGCAGCTGTGCGTTGGCCAGTGCGCGCTCAATACCGCCGCCAGCCAGCTTGACCAGCTGGGCCACTACATCGTTGGCACCTGTGGTGGTGATGTTCAGGCTGCGTGCGTAGTAGCCACCTACCAAATGCTTGGCAGCGGTTGCGTTTTGTGCAGTCTCACGGCTTAACTGGGGGCGTGACTGGGCAAACGCGCTGTCCCAGCGCTGCTCTACAGCCTGGCCTACGCGCTGGCCACCAGCGAGGTAAGCGTGGATCACGTTTTTAGCAGTATTGCCGGTGGATTCGATCACGTCGTAGGCCACGGTAGACAGTTGTTGAGCGCTCATAGCAGTTCCTTACGGTTGGGTAAATAGGTTTTTAAATAACGTATATGGATTGTGCACAATGACACGCAGCTTACGTAGTGCGGCGCATCTAGCGGGTTAGAGAGCTGCCTCCAGCGTGGGGCGCTACCCGTTCACACCGTAGCTTGGTAGGTACCCGGTGCAATGCCGTCCAGCGTGTACGGGCCAATGGCGCTGCGAACCAGGCGCAGGGTGGGGTAGCCTACGGCAGCGGTCATGCGGCGCACTTGGCGGTTGCGCCCTTCGCTGATGCACAGCTCTAGCCAAGCAGTAGGTTGGGCCAGGCGTGTGCGAATAGGCGGGTTGCGCGGCCACAGGTCTGCTGGCTGCGCGATCAACTTGGCGCGGGCGGGGCGGGTGGGTCCATCGCTTAGCGCTACGCCCTGGCGCAGGGCTGCAAGCGCCTGCGCATCGGGCACACCCTCTACCTGCACCAGGTAGGTCTTTTCCATCTTATGGCGCGGATCAGCGATGCGCGCTTGCAGCTTGCCGTCACTGGTCAGCAGCAGCAGGCCCTCGCTGTCTGCATCTAAGCGGCCCGCCACGTACACACCGGGCAGGTCTATAAAGTCAGCCAGCCCTTGCCACGGTCCCTCGGGCGTAAACTGGCTGAGCACACCATAAGGTTTGTTAAAGCGGATTAAGCGGGGCGCAGTGGGGTGGAGCATACACTGGGTATTTTAAGAGCCAAATAGGCCTATCGCCCAAGGAAATGCTGATTAATGTGCTATATAAAAAATAGCATTAGCGGTCAATCCGCCAAAAACAGTGCGGGGTCTACCATGGTGCGGTTAAGCATCACGCTCCAGTGCAGGTGCGGGCCTGTCACTCGGCCGGTGGCGCCTACAGCGGCTAGGCGCTGGCCAGCGGCCAATGTTTCGCCTGCCTGTACGTCGATGGTGCTGAGGTGGCAAAACATGCCCAGCAAGCCACCGCCATGGTCTAGCCAGACGGTGTGGCCATTAAAAAAATAGTCGCCTACGTCAATCACCCGGCCCGCCAGCGGTGCCAGCACAGGTGTGCCGGTAGGTGCGGCGATGTCCATGCCGCTGTGTGGGTTGCGCGACTGGCCGTTGAACACCCGGCGCAGGCCAAACGAGCCAGAGCGGCGCCCTGCGGTGGGTGCGCGCATGCGCATAGCGGTTTGCGCAGCAGCAGGCTGATCCCACAAAGCGGGCGGCTGCGAGAAGGTGGCGTAAACGCCCTCCAGGTGGGCGCGCTCACGTTCGTAGCGCGCTTGGTTGTCTGGGCTTAAATCCACCGTGCCTGGCGCCACGCTTAAGCGCTGCTGCGCATACTGCTTGGCCGCTACGGTGTAGGGCACCGGCTGGCGCTGCCCATCGGCGCTGGTGCGCACTACGCTGGCAGGCCCAGGCTGGGCAGACAGGGCAATGCCCACCAGCGCAGTCCAGCCCGCGGCATTGCCCAGCACTAGCACGGGTATGCCGCCCGCCTCATTTTGCAGACCGCCCAAGGTGACCACAGGCCGCTGCACGGCAGGCCCCAGTGGCAGGCGTGCAATGCCGCCGGGCACCGCCAAGGGCTTGGGCCAAACGCCTTGCTCGGCCTGTGCGGGCAAGCCTGCCGTTGTGAGCCAGCCCGCCGTGGCCAGCAAGGCGCTGCGGCGGTTGGGCCGTAAAAAATTGCTTTGCAAGCTGTTTTTAAGCATGTTTTTGGCCTCTGGCCCAAAGAAATGTTGCACGGGTAGCTATTGTAAATATAGCATCATAGTTGATAATCGCTGGCATGCCCACCCTCTGCCCCACCCCTGACAAAGACACCATTGCCTTACTGCCTGCTTTTGAGCGCCTGGGGCTAGACCGCATTACGCTGGTCACCACAGGCGCGCAAGCGCAAGCCGCCTGCGCCCAGTTAGCGGGCGCTGTTGCATGGGGTTTTGACACTGAATCTAAACCCACCTTTCGCGCAGGTGAGGTGTCTGATGGGCCGCACATTGTGCAGCTGTCCACCGCCCAGCGGGCTTGGGTTTTTCAGCTGCACGACCCACAGTGCCGCGCCGTGGTGGCCCAGCTGATGGCTTTGCAAGGCACCACTAAAGCAGGTTTTGGCCTGGGCGACGACTGCAAACGCATTCTCAGCAAGCTGGGGGTACAGGCTGCTGGGGTGCTGGAGCTCAACACCCTGTTTCGCGAGCGCGGCTACCGCAAAGACATGGGCGTAAAAGGCGCAGTTGCCGTGCTGTTTAACCAGCGTTTTATCAAGTCCAAGAAGGCTGCCACCAGCAACTGGGCTAACCCGCAGCTGACCCAGGCCCAGCTAATTTATGCAGCTAACGATGCGTATGCGGCCCTGCGCGTGTGGCAGGCGTTGCAAGCCTAGGCAGGCAGCACCACACTAACCTGCAGCCCTGGCAGCGCGTTGTGCACAGCCAAACTGCCGCCGTGGGCCTGCGCTACCAGCTTGCACAGGTACAGCCCCAGGCCTACGCCGCCACTCGCGCGCGTGCGTGCAGCATCGGGCCGGTAAAACGGCTCGGCCAAGTGGGGCAGGGCGGCGGGGTCTACACCGGGGCCGTGGTCGCGCACGGTAATGCATACACCGCCCTCAGGCGTGCGCTGTGCACTGACCACCACGGCTTGAAGTTGCATGCCATCCGCAGTGGTGTTGTGCCGCAGCGCGTTGTCCAGCAGGTTGCGCAGCAGCAGGCGCATACGGGTGCGGTCTAGCGCCAGCGTGGGCAGGTCGGGTGCCAGGGCTTGGGCCACGTCAGGGCCGTCTGGCAGACTGCTTACCACTTCACGCACCAGTGCGGCCAGGTTTGTTGTCTCGCGCTGCAGCGCTGCGTGGGGGCTGGCCAGGCGTTCGCTTTCTAGCAGGTCGCCTACCAGGTCGCGCATCAGGGCCAGGTCGCGTAGCAGGGCTTCGCGGTGGGGTTGCAGTGCCGGGGTTTCAGGCAGCAGCTCGGTGTTTAGCCGCGCGCGGGTCAGTGGGCTGCGCAGCTCGTGGCTAATGGCCAGCAGCAGGGCGCGCTTGGCATCCAGCATTTGCCTTATGTCTGCCCCCATGGTGTTGATGGTGGCGGCAAGCTGGCCCAGTTCGTCTGGGCGGTGGGGGCTGCGCACGGGAATGGCTTGGGCAAAGTCGCCCCCACCAAAGCGCTGCGCGCCTGCGCGAATATCGTCCAGCGGGCGCAACAGCCTGCGCACATACAAAAAAGCCAGCAAAGTGATGGCGCACAACGCTGCCAGCATGTACGTAATCAGGCGTGGGCGTGGCTCAAAGGCATCGCTGTTGAGGCCAAACTCAATGGTGTGCCCATCTGGTGTGCTGCGTTTGACCAAGCTACGCCAGTCGGTCTCGCCGCCCCAGCGCTCGCTACCCCAGGTACTGTCGCTGCTAATGTGCTTGTGCTGCCAGCCAGACGCTGCCTGCCCAGGGTGGGACTGCCAGTTAACCTGTGGGCCTGCAATGCGCACTGTAACAGGCAGGCGCTGGGTGATTGCCAGCGCTTTTTCAACGCTGGGCGGGCTACTTTTGTCCTGGGTCATATCGGCAGACAGCCGGTCTACATAGTCCATCAGCATAGGCCGCGCTGCGTCGCGCCAGCTGAGCGAAAACGCCTTTTGTACGCTGCTGATAAACACAAACCCCATTGCGCCAGCCAACAGCAAGAAAACGACGATCAACCGCAGCTTTAGTGAATGGCCCAGTGCATGGCGCGCACGGCGCAAGCGGTTTTTTATCACGGCGCTGCCTTTGGCAATGCCAGCGAATAGCCTGCGTTGCGCAGCGTTTTAATGCAGTCCAAGGGCGCTAGCTTTTTGCGCAGACGGCTTACCACAATGTCTACCGCGCGGGTGTACAGCTCAGCTTCGTGGCCGCGCAGGTGGTTCAAAATATCGTCACGGCTGTGCACCTTGCCCGCAGCGCGCGCCAACAGGTAGAGCAGGTCAAACTCGGTGCTGGTCAGCTCCAGCACCTCACCATGGCGCACCACACTGCGCCGGGCGGGGTCAAGGGTGAGGCCTTCAAAGCACAGTGCATCGGTGGCACTGGCGCTGCTGCCCTGCGGCGTTATGTGTACGCGGCGGCGCAGCACGGTCTGCAGGCGCGCCACCAGCTCGCGCGGCTCAAACGGCTTGGGCAAATAATCGTCAGCACCCATCTCCAGGCCCACCACGCGGTCCATCACGTCGCCGCGCGCTGTGAGCATGATGATGGGAATGTCGCTGTCTTTGCGGATAGTGCGGCACAGTGCAAAGCCATCCATCTCGGGCAGCATCACATCCAAAATAGCGGCATCAAACTGGCCACCGCGCAGTTGCAGCAAGCCATCGCTGGGCTTGAGCGCTTGGGTAAGCGACAATTCAAAGCGCTGAAAATACGCGGCCAGCGGTGGCCCCAGCTGTGCGTCATCGTCAATTAGCAAAATACGGTGCATGCTGGCATCTTACCGATAAGTTAGTAATATAAAAGACGCTAAACCTCCTGTAGAAATTTTTCTAGTGGCCTGCGTGGTGTGCAGGGTGCTGGGAGACTTTTCGTATGAAATTGCGGCGTTGCATAGTGTGCATTTTTAAAATTAAAATTAAATAAATAGCCCATTAACTGACCGTTTGGGTGTTAGCGTGGTGGCGCTGGATCAGCGTGCGCAAGCGCTGCTGTGAGGGCATGGCCAGTGCGTCAAAACGGTCAGCCGCCGACAGCAGCGCACGCAGCACGGGCAGCGCCGTGCCTGCTTGGCGCAGCGACAAGCCAGCCCACAGGTCCATTGCATGCTCGCGGTCAAAGCGCGGCCCCCACACCATGGCCATCAGCTCGGCATGCGGGTCGCTGGCTGTGCCCAGCAAGGCCGGGCCATAGGAGCGCACCTGCTGGGCTAGATGGTGCACAGAACATAACGCGGGTGACATGCTGGTTGGCCCCTTGGGTACGGTGGTCAAGCGCTGTCAATCACAATCAGCCGCGGCCCCACCAGCCGCCGTGCTGTGCCATCCGGTCACGCACCTGCTTTTGCTGCGCTGCATCAAGGCTGTCATAAAAATCAGCCAATGCGGCAATCATTTTGGGGCCATTGCCTTGAAACACCTGTGTTTTCTGGTCTAGCAAAGCTTGAGCGCGGGTACGGTCAAATTTGTCACCCGCAATCACCGCTTTGAGCTCTGCACGCGGGTCAGCATCTTTGCCCTTGAACGCCGTGCGCGACGCAATCATTTCATCTGCCAGCCTACCCAGCTTTTGTTTTTGCTCAGTATTGAGCACCAGTTTGCTGCTGATTTTGTCCACCACTTTAGCGCGCACCTCACCTACCCGCTCAGCGCTCCAGTCACCCCCGTGGCCGCGCCCACCGCAAGCCGTCAGGCCGCCCACCAGCAAAGTGGCGCCCAAAGCGCCTACGAGGGTACGTTTAAACCAAGTTTTCATAACAGACTTTCCTTCGCTCCAAAGAGCCGTTGAACAAGACTGTCAGTGTGCCCCGCAGCACAGCGCGGGTCATCTCGCCGGGGTATCGGTTTGTTTCGGTTTATATCAGGCGCAAGATGCCTGCCCGGAGAGTTTTTTTGTCCCTTCGTTGGAAGTGTGTCGGCTCCTAACGACGTTAATGAAACTGCGTTTTCAGCATAGGTATGCAAATTTAACAAATATTTTTCTGATCACCGAATCGGCGTAAGGATGATTGCCATGAGTCTAAAGAAAAAAGCCACGATTGCCCGCAGAATACGGCGTATGCAAAGGCCTGGATTCAAAGCATGCATTTCCCTAAAAGCCATAAGCTACAAGCAGCCACCGCCCCCCACACCACAGCCACCCTGCACAGCGCCGAGCAACAGTTGCGCAAGCTGATGCAGTCTCCATCAACCACCAACCATGCCAGACAATTGTTATGCAGCCAACAACTATAAACTATAAAAAACGTAGCAACTTAACCAGCATTTACTTGGGCGATAGGGGTAATTTTTACAATAATGCAACTACACCAACCAACCAAACCGATGCCTGGACCAACGACCGCGTCACCTTCGCCAAGGCCTTGACCGCCAGCCACACCAACGAAAACGCTGATATTCCATGCAAAAAAGCACCCAAAACAAGCTGCAGAAAGCACAAAACAGCCCGTTTGGCAACGAAAACAGCACATCGCCCAAGCTTTTACTCAATAGTTTGCTATCAAAATATGACTAAAGAAAAGATAATTCCTGCTCGTTTTGTAAACTAATTAAATCAACACATCAACCCAATTTGGAGAAACCACTATGGCCTATGTACTGGAAAAACTAACCCCCGCAGATATCGAAACCATCACCGCAGTAGCTGATGAGAGGCAAAAATTGTCTTTGAAAAATCGTAATTTTTATCAAGATAACTTAGACATGGTGCTGACGATCAATAAAGAAAAAGGCTTTTTCCTTCTAAATGCGCCAAGCCAAGAACATATGACTAGCACTACATTTTTCTTTTACTATTTCAATAAATTTTTATACACCTTGGCCATTCCTAGTCTTTCAAATACAAAAGTTCAGCTACCTTTAAGGCCACCAAAAGATGAAATGGAACTATTTAAATCAGAACTTACCGATGCCTTCGCTGTGCATGGTCTTTCAGGTAGGCTTGAATTTTCGGGTGCAATAGTTCCAGTGTTTGAAGCAGAAGGAGAATAAAAATGGCGATTGACTACGACACCGCACGCGTACGGCTTGCAACTGAGTCTTTTACAGTTCAAGGCCTCATTGATTTGGTTAAACAGGTTTCTGGACGGGTTGCTGGTGCAGCTTCGACAGATACATTCATGCTGTTTAGTGGTTCTATGCCCAATAGCGCTATAAGAACATTGGATGTGGTGGAGGGCATAGTTGCGATTAACAGTAAGGCGCACAGTATAGGTAATAGCGATGTAGGCCGTTTTTTAAATTTACTAAGCTTTGACGATAAATTGAAGGGAGCATTGGCCAACGAGATGTTCGGCACTTCAGTGGCCTCCGCTACACTGGCTCAAAAACAACAAATCGATGCAAGATTCGATTTACTAAAAAGCGGCATCGATGCTAACCAGAACCGCGTCAGCTCCACATCACTATTTGACATCGCGTCAACAAAATACGTTACAGATAACAAAGGTGATTTTCGCGTTGTGGCCACTGAAATAGCCAACAACAGCGTCTTGAAACAAAGCGAATTAGTTGCTTTGTTAGCCAAAACAGACGGCTCAACGCTCAGCGGTATTGCGATAGAACAGGTCAAACGCATCGGCAGCTTTGATGCCATAGTCAATGCCATCCGTGTTCAATCGTTCACCGAGATCGCCTTTACGGGCTTGTCCACAACCAACACCACTGATTACCTGCGCTTAACACCAGAATCCCTGGCCAGCTTCATCGGCAACAGAGCCAAGCTAGACGGTTTTAACACGCTGATGAACAGCATGTCCGCAGAGTTCAAGCTGCAATTTAGCGCAGCCGCCAAAGCCATGGACGAGGTAGGCGCTACGCTAGCCAAAAGTGGCGCTGTAGGCGCAGCCAACAAAATATTTTTAGTGGCCATCTTGCTTGGGCTATGCTCCACCAGCTACGCCAGTACTGAGGCCTATTTGCAAGGCAACACCCAAAAAGCCGCCGATATTGCAGCCGCTTGGGCCACTGAGTTTGCCGGCGGCCTGGCCGCTGGCACAGGTGCCAGCGCACTAGCTACCATCGGTATAGGCTTGCTAGCGACTGCGGGTGCTGCCGTATCCGCCCCAATTGCAGCAGCCTTTGTGTTTACCTGCGGATTAGCCGGAGCCCTGTTTGGCGCAGAAGGCGCAGCCGAGTTCTACAAACTCATGCGAAACGAAAACCTTAGTACGCAGCAAAAACTGGTTGACGGACTAAGCAGGTTATTGTTCGGAGCCAACGCCACCATCACCAGCCCGTTACCTGCCGATTTAAATGGGGCACGCTACACCATCGATGCCAACCTTAGTGCACAGCAAATTGCAGACAAAGCCAAGCAAGACATTGCCTGGCGCTATGCGTTACGTGAGCTTAACGGCTTTGCCGTGACTGACGTGAGCTATGCCAACTACAACACCGACGCAAGCCTTGATCGGTTCAATCCAGACACCCGCCAAGGCAGCATGACCGATGCCTACTTGTTAGACAGATCTAACATGCTCAAGTGGAACTTGGTTCGCAACGGTGCCAATAGCAGCGCATCGATCTTCACCGTGCAAGGTCAGCCCGGCATGCACTTCTCAGATATTAAAACCGGTATTGAATTTGACCTGGGCCTGCCCAACAGTGTTGTCGAGAAACGCCAAACCATCTTCGGCGGCGACAGTGCAGACACCATCAGCGGCAAAAAACTAGAAGACCACCTCTACGGCGGCGCAGGCAACGACACCCTGGACGGCAAAGCCGGCAACGACACCCTAGAAGGTGGAGTCGGCAACGACATCCTCATCGGCGGCGCAGGCAACGACACGCTAGCAGGCGGGCAAGGCAACGACATCTACAGATTTGAAGGCCTGTTCGGCCACGACACCATCACCGACAGCGACGGCAAAGGCAGCATCAGCATCGCCGGCACCACCCTGACCAGCGCCGTGCAACTGCAAAGCAACCTGTGGGAATCAGCCGACCAAACCCTGGTCTACACCCTGGTAGGCCAAGACCTGGTCATTGGCCAACGCACCAGCGCCGGTAGCGCCAGCGTCAACGCCACCCTGACGGTGCAAAACTTCCAGGATGGTGACCTGGGCCTGCTGCTAGGGGCCAGCAGCGCGCCTGTAGTAGACGCAGGCTTTGTAGAGGTAGGCAGCTACGGCACCAGCCAATACTACCGGCGCAGCAACGCCCCAGCTACCCCAACCCCAGGCCAAGCCCTGCGCATCGACGCAGGCGCAGGCAACGACCTGATCGGCGGCGCCGCGCAAGCCGAAACCATTCTAGGCGGCGACGGCAACGACAGCTTGCAGGGCGGGGCGGGCAGTGATGTGACAACACGGTACTTAGAAATTCATAGCAAACTATCTAATAAAAGCTTGGGCGATAAGCATATTGCATGCAGAAAATCATGCAAAAAAGCACCTAAAACAAGTTACAGAAGGCACAAAACAGCTATTTTGGCAACGAAAACAGCACATCGCCCAAGCTTTTGTTCAATAGTTTGCTATGAATACAGTAGTAAATTGGTTCTGTGTAAATCTAAGCTGTGGTGCATCCAGGGATGTGTCAGCATTTCTGTGTGTGAGTCGACCAGGTGAAGGTAACCTGCTTTTCAGCCCCGGTAATTAGTCGGTGCCTAGCTGGGGTGGAACACTTTATGCCGCCATCGTTGGGGCTTGCTTTACTTTCATGGGTGCCTTTTTAAATCGCAACATGGCCTGCCACACGTCATAGGCGCTTTGCTCTGCCAGCCATAGGCGGGCTTCACCGCCCCGGTCTTTGCCAAGCCAAGCCTCAATGCGCAAGGCCATATCGGGCGATATGCCTGCACGCCCGTTCAGTACGCGTGAAAGCGATACGCGGGCAACGCCTAGCTGAACGGCGGCATCGGTCACGCTCAACCCTAAAGCGGGCAATACATCATCGCGCAGCGTGAGGCCGGGGTGTGGGGGGCTAAACATACGGGCCATAGTCGTTCTCCAAATTTCAGTGGTAATCCTGATAGTCCACCAGTACAGCGTCTACACCTTCAAAAGCAAAAGTCATGCGCCAATTGCCATTTACCCAGACTGAGTAATGCCCTTTGAGTTCGCGTCCTAAAGGATGCAAGCCCCAACCGGGCAGGTTCATATCTTGTGGTTTTGTAGCTTCGTTCAAACGGCCTAACATTCTTTCAAGCCTTGGGGCGTGGGCGGGCTGTATGCCTGCTTTGCTGCCTTTTTCAAAAAAAAGCTGCAAGCCTTTGTGGCTAAACGACTTAATCATGCAT
The DNA here is from genome assembly GCA_043721235.1 of Polaromonas sp. Taxonomy (GTDB): domain Bacteria; phylum Pseudomonadota; class Gammaproteobacteria; order Burkholderiales; family Burkholderiaceae_C; genus JAAFIP01. The sequence goes on from JAYSRE010000251.1 coordinate 15,606, forward strand.
GATTGTATCGCGTATCGTTACGCATTGCAAACACTCTGTTCAGGCCGCTTTAAAGGCAATTACTTCGCCGCCAATGCGCAGTTTGTCTAAGTAGTCTGCCCAGCGCTGCATCATGGCTGCGCGCGCGGCTTCTAGGTCAATCTCTGCCCATTCAGCGTGGCGTAATTAACTGGGGCGTACAAACACCAGCGGGGCTAGTTTGTGTATGTGGGTTGTTGGTGTTTCAAAGATACCAAAAAAGTACCAATAAAACCCTGCGGTGCGATGATGTGAGCGGAGACCACTTTAGGCAAAAAAACCCCGCTGCGCTAGGGAACGTGCGGGTTGTGGTGTGTTGTGAAGCGTCGTAGAACCATCACTTGGTGCCCATGAGCGGAATCGAACTGCTGACCTACGCGTTACGAGTGCGTTGCTCTACCAACTGAGCTACATGGGCATAGATCTAATTATAACAAAAGACCTTGCATAGACTTGTGCTTGATTTGTGCTCTAAAGCTGTTTGCCGCAGCCTGGACTGCGGTAGTCAAGTTTAACCCAGGAATACTATGCACTATTATTTTAATAGCTACATATATAGCATTTCCTTGGGCGCTAGGGCTATTTGTCTTCTGAATGGTAGCGGCTGAGGCGTTCTACCTCGTTTTTAGAGCCTAGCACCACACTCACGCGCTGGTGCAGTTTGTCGGGCGCAATCTCCATGATGCGCTGCAGGCCGTTGGTAGACGCGCCGCCTGCCTGCTCGATCAGCCAGCTCATGGGATTGGCTTCGTACATCAGGCGCAGCTTGCCGGCTTTTTCTGGCTCGCGCTGGTCCCAGGGGTACATAAAGACACCACCGCGCGTCAAAATGCGGTGCACGTCGGCCACCATGCTGGCGACCCAGCGCATATTGAAGTCTTTGCCACGCGGCCCGGCAGTGCCCGCCAAACATTCCTCAATGTAACGCTTCACGGGGGGTGCCCAGTGCCGCATATTGCTCATATTGATAGCGAACTCTTGCGTATCTGCAGGTACTTGCACGTTTTCTTGTGTCAAGATAAAGCTGCCTTGTTCGCGGTCTAGCGTAAACATGACCACGCCATCGCCTACGGTCAGCACCAAGGTGGTTTGCGGGCCGTATACGCAGTAGCCTGCGGCCACTTGGGCCGTGCCTTTTTGCAAAAAGTCTTTTTCTTGCACGGTGCTGTCGCTGCCGTCTGGTTTTTTAAGCACACTGAAAATCGTGCCTATGCTCACGTTCACGTCGATATTGCTAGAGCCGTCCAGCGGGTCAAACAGCAGCAAGTATTCGCCCTGCGGGTACCTGTTGGGTACCAGGTAAATACTGTCCATTTCTTCGCTGGCCATAGCGGCTAAGTGGCCGCCCCATTCGTTGGCTTCGATCAGAACTTCATTGGCAATAATGTCCAGCTTTTTTTGAATCTCACCTTGCACATTCTCTGTCGACGCCGTGCCTAGCACCCCGCCCAGTGCGCCTTTGTTGACAGCGTGGCTGATGCTTTTGCAAGCCCGCGCTACCACTTCCAGCAGCAGGCGCAGCTCAGGGGGGATGTGGCCTTCTTGGCGTTGCTGCTCTACAAGGTAACGGGAGAGGGAAATTTTGGTAGTCATGTAGCGCTAATCCGCCAAAGCCCGCGAAACCACTTCGCGCACGTCGTTGCTTAAATCGGCTTTGGCGGCCACCCGTTTGATCGCCTCCTTGGCTGCATTTTGGTACGGCTGGGCCAGCTTTTTCCAGCGGTCCATGGCGCGGGCCAGGCGGGCGGCCAGTTGGGGGTTGATGGCGTCCAGGTCCATCACCCGGTCGGCCCAGAAGACATAGCCGCCGGCGTCGGCGCGGTGGAAGGCGGCCGGGTTTTCGCGACAGTAGCCGCCCACCAGAGAGCGCACCCGGTTGGGGTTCTTCAGTGTGAAGTCGGCATGCTTCATCAGCGCCTTGACCCGTGCCAACACCTGGCCCGGCTTGTCGAGCGCCTCGGGCGCGCTGGCCTGCAGGTTGAACCACTTGTCCAGCACCAGGTCGTCGCCCGCGGCCGAGGCGTGGAAATGAGCCAGCGCGGCCTCGGCCAGCGGCGCCTGGGCGTCCACCAGTGCGACCAGCGCGCCGAAGCGGTTGTCCATCTGCGGTGAGTCCTTCACGCGCTGGTA
>JAYSRE010000252.1:0-2424 GCA_043721235.1 Polaromonas sp.
ATTAGAGGCGGGTGGCGAGCCTGCTACGTTGGTACTGCGCGACATGCTAGAAGAGCGCGGCGTTTTTGGCGCAGTGTTCTGCGCACCTGCTACCAGCCGCAACCGCGCTATGGTGCGCCTGACACTGACCAGTGCCATGACCGACGCTGAAATTGACCACGTAGAGCAAGTGGCGTTTGATATCGCCCCGATGGTTAATCCTCAGCAATGGCCGATTGCCAAGCGGCATGCAGTGCAGCAGGTGTGCGAGGTGTAGCCTGCCTGCACTGCGCTTTAGGAAATCGTTCGCGGCGGTAGCGATGAAAAATAGTCGCGGTAGCTTACGCCGTAGGTCAAGTTGGAGGGCAGCAGAAAAATCGCCCCCAGCAGATTGCCGCTGGAGTCTAGCGCAAAGGTGGGCAGTGTTGTGGGCGTTTCATCACTGCCTAGGGACATCAGCAGTTCATCATTGACAAAATGGGTGCCATTGCGAACGCTGTTGACAACCAAACTGCCATGCTCGGTGGACTCTGCCAAGTCTGCTGCGCTGTGCAAATCTGTTTTAAGCTCTAGTTGCAGCCAGTAGGCCTTGGCATATTTGTCCAGCGCCAAAATGCCAAAGGGCGCAGGCACCACCACGTACTCTAGCCACTGCTTTTCCTGCAAAAACCCACGCAGATGGCTTTGCACGTCGCGGGACTGCAGCATGGCGTACTGCTCAGGTTTCAGCGCGCCGCGCCAGACAGCGTCGTGCAGTTGCATGGGCTTGCTGTGCTGTGTGCGCAGCACCTCGATCAGGTGCTTGCCAATATTGCCATGCTGTTTGGGCACATACTGGCCAATCAACCCATCGTTAAAGGCGCCTACCGCGATCAATTCATCCGCTCTGCCTGTAAGCAGCACACGGTTAGCAGGCCATGCAGGCAATTGTTGTAAAAACTCTAAGCCTGTCATGGCGGGCATAGCGTAGTCAACCACGCAAGTTTGGGTCAGGCCGTAGCGGTAGTTTGCAGTATTCCAGTAGTTCAAGATTTGCGGAATTAAAAACCCGCCACCCCGCCACTGGGTAAGTATTTGCTGGTGCTGCCAGACGTCAGCATCCCACAGCGCATGCTGCGCCTCCAGGTGCTGCAGGCAATCGTCGGCATGGGTAAACAGGCGCACACCCCAGTCGCGCGGCATCACCAGGGCCAGGGTTTCTAGGTAGCCCGCATCGTCGTCTAAAAAGACCAGCGTATCAGGGCGATGGTAAAGAGGAAAGCGCATGGTGTGAGGGGCCGCCAGTGGTAAGTGCTTGCACGGGCAAGTCAATGTTAAAAAAAGTGCCTTTGGCTAATTCAGATCTTACGCTGATAACGCCGCCTGATTTTTGCACCACTTGTTTGCAATACGCCAGCCCCAGGCCATGGCCAGTGTCTTGGTTGGTAGAAAAGAAGGGCTCAAAAACACGGGCCAAATGCTCTTGGCCAATGCCCATGCCTTTGTCCGCCACCGAGATGCGGCCCAAGCCAGCATTCACCCCAAGCTCAATGCGCAAGTCACCCACCGTAAACCTAGACTGCGCCGCCTTGAGTGAGTACAGCGCGTTTTTAAGCAAATTGTTCAGCACTTGAATAAACTGCCTTTCAGAGCCAAAAAACATAAAGTCTTGGTGTACCACCACCTCGGTGCAATTTTCTTCTTTTTTGGAATTAAACGGGTACTGCGTGACCACTTTGTTAACCAAACCTGTGGCCGACACCAGCTGCATCGTGTGCGGAAGCTGCATAAAACGCGCGTTCATCATTTGCAGGTCAATATGGTGGTTGATGGCCAGCGTTAAGGCCTCTAGCCGTTTGGCCAGTTTGGTCAGGCCTTGTGTTCTGGACTTTTCGTCGTGGTTGGTGGTTTCAGCCACAATGGCCTGCCCTATGAGCGATGCGGTAGCTAAAGGGGTTCTCAGTTCATGCGCCATGATGCCTATCAGAACCAGCGACTGGCGTAGCCGCTCTTGGCGCGCATTGGCGCTAGATGCCGCCAAAGCCAAGCCAACTAAAAAAGCAAAAATAATAACCACAGCGTTTGCCATTGGAAGTGACAATGCGCCGTCCAGTTGCCAGTAGGCCAGCCCAGTGGCGCCAGACACTCCTGTGATCAACCCCAACGTTGCAATACGCCAGTCGGTCAAATGAAAGTACAGCAAAATTATCGTGACGAATGTGGCCAGCCACACTGCATTACCGTTGTTTTGCCAATACATCCAGGTGAAAAAAACGGGCAGTTGAATCCAACAGAATGCAGTGAAATAACGAAGCGACCATTTGCTTAGAACGCCAAAGTTTTTGTTTGTGTACAAAAACCCTAATCCCAATACTGCCAATGCAATACGCAGCCCTAGACTTTCATAGGCTTGAGGCGAAAGTGTGGACCATATATACCAAAACAGAGGATGCCCTAGCATTGTAA